>CAVKVE010000005.1:28007-35370 GCA_963659655.1 Bacteroidaceae bacterium
TCGGCAGGCTTAGTGTGCGCAGGTCTTCGTTCGTAGTGCGCACGAGCCGTCCCTGCACATCGTATATGTTCACCCAGTCGCCTACCTGATATACCTCTTCGATACCTGTTTGTTCCTTCTCTCTTGCCACAACGACCACCGCATAGTTCCGCACATTAATGTAGTCGCTCACCCGTATCGTCACCGGCAGCAAGTTACTGGTCGAGAAGTCCACCGTCCCATCTTCGCCCGCCATCGGAATGGTGTAATAGGTCGTTGCGTCAGCCAATGTCACAGTGGGGGTCAAAGCAGTCAGGTCGGTTTCCTCCGGCAGCTGCAGATAAATGCTATCGTTGTCTTGATATATTGTGGCAGCTTGACCTTCAATGCTCAGCGCATCGATACGCAGTGTCGGCAATGCTATCGTAGTTTCCGCATTGGTCAGATAAGCCACGCACGCATCTAAGAGTTTTTTTCCGTCAGCCGTCAGCTTTTGGCTGCTTTGAATCGACAGCGGGAAACTGATATATTTCTTTCCGCCGCGCAATGCCGCCGGCACTTCGTGCAGGAAGGTCTCCTCTATGCCGTCGCCCGTATATTCCTCGCCGCGCGTAGTCGCCGTTGCAATACAGAGGGTCCCTTGGTAGTCTACCGCAGCCGGCATCAGTCCCTTGCCCGTCACCTCGCTGATTATCTCTATCTTGTCGCCTCGTTTCTTATTCAAAGCTTTGATAATGGGATGCGTTTCTTGTACCACCGTCACGCCCTTGTTGTTCAGGCTGCCGTTGTCTGGGTCGCCCCAGTCCAACCGACTTTCCGAGTACGAGAACGACTTCATGTTCAGCACCGGCCTACTAATCTGCTGCCCTCGCGCCAAAGCCATTATCTCTCCGTTGTTGGCATCCACATCTTCCGAAATCAGCACCCACTTATATTTTTCATATTGTGTTGATTCACGCAATCCTGCTTGTGCCTTACGCGGAATCATGTTGTAGTTCTTGTTCTTTAGATATTGATATACCCCATCCTTCTCGTACACATCCGTATTTTTGTAGAGATAGAGTACAGGATTCTCTCCGGGGTCAAATACAGTCACCCGCAGTTGTCCCGTTATCGTGTTTCCGCCGGCCACCGTCACCGTAAATTTGTAAGTTCCGGCCTGTGTAGGTGTACCCGAAATCGTATAGGTTCCGTTATTGCCTAATCCCGTAATGCCCGCAGGCGTATTGTCCCAAGTCAGTGTAATGTCACTACCGCTCTCGGCGTAGTATTGGAATTCAAATCCATCGATCGCCTCGTTCGTGAATCCGTCTTGTATTGTGTCCGTTTTCGCCTCAATCTTAGTCGCCACCGTTATCTTGCCTTTTAGGGTCGCAGTCGCCACATTGTTTTGGTTGTACGAAACCACACGATACGGATACACGCCCGCTGCACATAGCGGTGTACCGCTCAGCACGAGCGTATCGCCAATCGCATCGCTTCCGCTTGCCTGCAGTGCAATACCTGTCGGTGCAGTCCCATCCCATTCCAATACAGTACTTCCCTTACTATTATATTTTGTATAGTAGGTAATCGGTGCCATGGGTCGTGTCACCAGCACGCTTTGCGTCGTATCATTTCCCGACAGATATTTCACTCTCGGTTCATCCGCCACCCGCAACGAAAATCCCACTAAAGAACTACCTTCCGTGCCAATAGTTTTTATCTCAACCACATGTTCACCGGTAGAAATCGTATACCTACGAATAGTATAACTATCTTTATTAAATTGCTGTGGCTGTAATTCTCCGTCTATATAAATCTCAAAATATCTATTATTTTCTGGTTGCGTCCCCTTATTGTCCTTTTTCTTATCTTTTGCATAAATCGTAAATTGGTCAAATCCCGAAATATGCAATTTATAGGAATTATTTTCCTGCATACGATGTTCCCGACCGGATGTTCCGGCTGAGAATTCTTCTTTGCTTGTTGCACTACAACCACTAATATTACTAATTGTTCCCTTAAACCATCCATCTATCGCTTCGCAACCTGTTTCTGATTCATTCTTGGTAATCCCTTGCGTCTTGTCCTGAGCCGTTAGATTAAATGTTGCATAACTACTCGCATTGCGTGCCGTATAATACACCTCATATTCCCGTCCGCCAAACACAGTCAGCGTCCCGTCGTATCCGCCTTTCAGGCTGCTTTCCTCATATACACCGGGATAGTGAATAGTTAGGTCGGTTTTTGGGATGGTGATATTGAATGTAATCGTATAGGTCAGTTCCGTTCCGTCTTCAGCCGTTATTTTCACCGTTGCAGACGATTTCAGCGAGGCCGCTTGCGTACACTCAACCATTGCCTTCTCGTCCGCTGCCGTCGCCGCCACTTGTGGCACCGCTGCCCCGCTCTCCACATCCACGGTATAGGTCGTTTGTCCCGCCACGATAGGTATATTTTGTCCTCCGACCGTCAGGCTTCCCAAACTTGTATCGCTCGATTTGGGTTGTTCCACCGTCAGCGTCACCGTATAGACTGCAGTTTGCCCACTCGTTGAGGACACAGTGTAGGTCACAGGATTCGTAAAGTCCTGCGCACCCGTTGGTGTATAGCTATCGATATTGTCGCCCGTTATGGTAGGCGTCAGCCCTGTCAGGCTGCTTCCTAACGGCAGCTCCGCCGTTATGGTTTTGGTGGCTTGGTCTATAGTTGCCGTCACGCCTCCTACCACAAACGAGGTGATACGCGGCTCATTCGCCGCCGCTTTTGTAAAATGAATCGTGTATGTTTGGGTCGTCGTACCGTCTTCCGCCCGAACCACTACCGAAGCATCTCCCGGCACCGCCGTTGCCTGCGTTATGGTAGGCGTTGCCTTGCTGTCATGGGTCGTTGCCGTCACCGTAGGCACCCCTGAGTAGTTCGCCGGCAGTTCCACATTATAATCCGTTGTCCCCGCCGCAAATCCCGTCACCGTTGTCCCATCATACTTCAACTCCTTCAGCGTCGCATCCGTAGATTTCGGTGTCGCCTCAATATAACTTCCGGTAGTAAGTGTAACACAGAAAGAAGATATCTTCATTTCCGTATTATTATCCTTAAAATGCAAATAGTACTGACCATCTTTAGATGTTAAATCAGCTGCCGTAAAAGTATAAGTCTGCGGACCTCTCTTTACGAGATCTGTACCATCTCTCGACCAAAGTCTTTGATTCGCTGTCCCCGCCTGTCCATTGACATATAGTTGCAAATAACGCCCATCAGAGTTGGAATATAACGACAATGTCACACTACCTGCACTATTCTGTGGAACATGTAAATAAATAGAAGACTGACTTTGGCAAGATAGCCCAGAGGATGTTGCCTTTAGTTTATCCTTAGCACCTGCGATATATATAATTCCATTATCTTCCGTTTCCCCATTTATTTTTGTCTCACTTTTAACCACATTATACATCCAAGTACTCTCCGTTCCGATAGCAGAGATTGTCCGAGCTGTATATTGTCCTGTAGATGTCGTTTGTGCCATAAGTAAAAGGCCATAGGACACACTACATAGCAATAGAAATACTTTCAAGAATATGTTTTTCATACAGATTTTGGTATTTAACAGATTATAAGGTATCGTGCATAGCATCCGAGTCGGTTCACATTCACACCCGCCCCTACTATTACACGCTGCAAAAATACAACAAATCCCGAACATACATACCACCTATATTGCGCATTTTTGTGTAAAAATTGACACCCCGCACAAAAAAGCCGCACAAAAAACCGCCGGAAAACTCCGACGGCTCATTTCGTACGTATATCCCCACAGCGAGGCTCCTACAGTTCGCTCTCTTTCAGGCGTTCGGCATTCTCCGCCACTTGCAGTGCATCAATTACGCCCTGTATATCCCCGTCCATAAAGGCGGCAAGGTTATACACCGTGTAGCCGATACGGTGGTCAGTGATTCGCCCTTGCGGGTAGTTGTAGGTGCGTATCTTCGCCGAACGGTCGCCTGTGGAAACCATCGTCTTGCGTCGTGCCGCAATGTCGTCGATGTATTTTTGGTGCTCTTTGTCGTATATCTGCGTGCGCAGGCGCGACAATGCCCGCTCTTTGTTCTTCGGTTGGTCACGCGTCTCGGTACACTCAATCAGTATCTCCTGCACCTCGCCCGTATTCGGGTTCTTCCAGTTGTAGCGCAAGCGCACACCCGACTCTACCTTGTTCACATTCTGTCCACCGGCACCGCCCGAGCGGAAAGTCTCCCATTTTATCTCTCCCTCGTTGATATGCACCTCAAACTCATCGGCTTCGGGCAGTACTGCCACCGTTGCCGCCGAGGTATGCACCCGCCCTTGCGTCTCCGTAGCCGGCACACGCTGCACACGGTGTACGCCCGATTCATATTTCAGCGTGCCGTACACATTTTGTCCCGTCACATTGAAGATAATCTCTTTGTATCCGCCCACGGCGCCTTCCGAAAACGACGACACGGTATATTTGAATCCGTGTATCTCAAAATACTTGGTGTACATGCGGAAAAGGTCGCCCGCAAACAGAGCCGCCTCGTCGCCGCCCGTGCCGCCACGGATTTCCATCACCACATTCTTCCCGTCCTCGGGGTCTTGCGGCAGCAGCATCAATTTTACCTCTTCTTCCAATGCGGGTATCTGCGGCTCCAGCTCATCTATCTCCGCCCGCGCCATTTCACGCAGTTCGGGGTCGGTCTCGTTGTGGAACAGGTTCTTTGCCTCCTCCAAGTTCGTACGAGCCTTCTTGTATTTCTCCGCCGACGACAGCACCCGCTCCAAGTCGTGGTACTCCCGATTCAGCCGCACATAGCGTGCTTGGTCGGCTATCACGGCAGGGTCGGTAATCAGCAGGCTCACCTCGTGGAACTTCGCCTCCAGCCCGTCTATTTTGTCCAGTATATCCATGCCTTATTTTCTCCGCATCTGTTGCACTTTCTTCATCATCTTGCTCGTTTGGTCAAACTGCTTGAGGAATCGGTTCACCTCCACAATCGTTGTACCCGACCCGCGTGCAATACGCTCTTTGCGCGACCCGTTCAGCAGCGCAGGGTTAGCACGCTCCTCGGGTGTCATCGATCCGATAATGGCCTCAATGGGTTTGAACGCATCGTCGCTCACCTCTACGCCCTTCAAAGCCTTGTCCATGCCCGGAATCATGCCCATCAGGTCCTTCATCGAACCCATTTTCTTTATCTGGTTCAGTTGGGTCAAGAAGTCGTTGAAATCGAACTGATTCTTCGCAATGCGCTTGCTGATACGCCGTGCCTCCTCCTCGTTAAATTGCTCTTGCGCACGCTCCACCAGACTGACCACATCGCCCATACCGAGAATACGGTCTGCCATACGCGCGGGGTGGAACACATCGAGCGCATCCATTTTCTCGCCCGTGCCGATGAACTTTATCGGCTTGTCTACCACCGAGCGAATCGAGAGCGCCGCACCGCCTCGTGCGTCACCGTCCAATTTGGTCAGCACCACGCCGTCGAAATCGATGCGGTCGTTGAACTCTTTGGCGGTGTTCACGGCATCTTGTCCCGTCATCGCATCCACTACGAACAGCGTCTCCGAGGGCTGAATTGCCTGCTTGATAGCCGCTATCTCCTGCATCATCTGCTCGTCTACCGCCAAGCGTCCCGCAGTATCGACAATCACCACATCGTAGCCGTACTTGCGTGCTTCGGCTATGGCGTTCTGCGCTTTCTTGACGGGGTTCTGCTCCGTCTCTTCGGTATACACTTTGGCGTTTATCTGCTCGCCGAGTACCCGCAACTGCTCAATAGCAGCCGGACGGTATACATCGCACGCCACCAGCATTACCCGCTTGCCTTTCTTTGTTTGCAGATAGTTGGCGAGTTTCGACGCAAAAGTAGTCTTACCCGAACCCTGCAAACCCGACATCAGGATAACCGCAGGCGTACCTTTCAGGTTGATTTCCTGTGCCTCGCCGCCCATCAGGTCTGCCAACTCATCGTGCGTGATTTTCACCATCAGTTGCCCGGGGCGCACAGCGGTAATCACATTTTGTCCGAGTGCTTTTTCCTTCACACGGTCGGTAAACTGCTTCGCCGTTTTGTAGTTCACATCGGCTTCGAGCAGTGCCTTACGGATATCTTTCACCGTCTCGGCAATGTTGATTTCGGTAATGCGTCCTTCGCCTTTCAGTATCTTGAAAGACCGCTCTAATCGTTCGGATAGATTGTCAAACATAGTTTCGTATCGTTGTGTGCGAGTCTTCTCGCACAAAATTAGTATTCTATTCTTTTTGTTCCCCCCACTCCTTTCCGTTGGAAAGAGTAAGGGCGGTCAAAAAAGCCTGCAAAGATAGGCAATTTTTCTCACCTGTGCAACCCCTACTAATCAAGCATATTGCCAAAGTTGTTACTCAGCTGTACCATTTGGTCATACTGCTCCGGCGACAGGTCGTAGAAATAGTAGTTTCGTGGGTCAACAGGTTTGTCTTGTATCCGCACCTCGTAGTGCAAGTGCGGGCCGGTCGATTTGCCGGTGCTGCCCACCAGCGCAATGATGTCGCTGCGTTTCACTTTCTGTCCTTGCCGAACCAACGCCTTATATAGATGCGCATACACCGTCGTATAGCCAAACCCATGGTCTATTATCACCGTGTTCCCGTAGCCCTGTTTCCACCCCACAAATGCCACCTGTCCGTTTCCTGTCGCATACACATCCGTGCCAACGGGTGCGGAGAAGTCCATGCCCGCATGGAATCGCCGCACATGATACACAGGGTCAATCCGCACGCCGTAGCCAGATGCCACATGTTTCAGGTCCTTGTTCAGCACCGGCTGAATGGCAGGAATGTTCTCCATACGCATCTCCTGTGTCTTGCTCAGTTCCAGTATCTCATCGTACGACTTGGCCTGCACATACATTTCCTTTTCCAGTTGATCCACTTTCATGGTCAGGTCTGCGGTCAGTTGCGAGTTGGTCATGCGTGCAATCGAGTCGTAATACGAAATCTTGTGCGTAGCCCCAAGTCGCACGCTTTGCGGTATCGGCTCTGCGCCGAACAGCACCCGATACATATTGTCGTCCCGCTGCCCGAGGTCTGCCATCACCACCTGCATTTGGTCCACTTGTTGGTTGAGCAGTTCTATCTGTGCTGTCAGGTTATTGTTCTGTTGCTGCAGTTGCGCCTCACGGGGCGAAGGAAAGAAATAGAAGTACAGCAAGAAGAACAGCACGCCTATCGACATACCTATCAACAGATACCATCCCGACCGTCGCAGCCAATACCTCAATCCGTATTCAATCCGCTCCAGTGCGAGCGTTTCGGGATTGATGTGATATTTTATGTGTTTTTTTCTCATTTGTGTCTTTTTGCGTTGTTTTCCTCCCGCCGAAAAGGTTTGCGTTCCGGTTG
>CAVKVE010000005.1:35923-48799 GCA_963659655.1 Bacteroidaceae bacterium
CCCACAAAGGCGTGGCGGATATAGGGCAATCGGTCTACGGTTTGGTATATATCGAGCAGTGGCGCAAAATCTTGATTCAGGTTCTTGCATATGGTCGGCTGCAAGCAACTGGCACGCGCACACCGCTCGCAGAGGCGCATATCTTTTCCGTGCATGCCGTACATATTCGCCGAGGGACCTCCGAGGTCGCTCAGTACGCCCTTCCAGTCGGGCAATTGGCTCAGTTTCTCTATCTGCCGCAAGATCGATTCCTTCGAGCGGGACGAAATCTGTTTCCCTTGATGGGCAGATATGGTGCAGAACGAGCAGCCCCCGAAGCAACCCCGATGCATGCACACCGAGAATCGTATCATCTCGTAGGCAGGGATGCGCTTGCCTTTGTATTTCGGGTGCGGCAAGTATTGGAATGGCAAGTCGTACACGGCATCCAATTCCTCTGTGGTCATCGGGTCATAGGGCGAATTCACCACAATGGTACGGTTACCAACGGGTTGCACAATGCGCAGCGGGTGTATCTTGTTGCTCTCCACCTCTATCCAGCGGAAGTTCTCCGCATGCGCCCGCTTGTCTGCTACGGCTTCTTCGTGGCTGTGCAGCGCAATCGTGTGGTCGTCTATCCGTATCGGTTCGCGCGGTGCGTCAGCAGGTTTCCCAATCGGTTTCAGCACTATTTTTTCCTCCGTCAGGTACGAGGTCTGCGGAATATCGTGTGCCACTGTATAGCCTTCCCCGTTGCGGATAAATCCTCGCCGTGCTATCTCCACCATCGCTTTCTCGCCCATGCCGTACACCAGCAGGTCGGCACCCGAATCCACCAGCACCGACGGCATCAGTTTGTCCGACCAGTAGTCGTAGTGCGTCAGCCGTCGCATTGATACTTCCACGCCGCCAATCACGAGCGGTACATCGGGGTATAGTTTCTTCAGTATGCGGGCGTAGGTAATGGTGCAGTAGTCCGGTCGCATACCTGCTTTCCCGTCAGGGGTATAGGCGTCATCCGAGCGACGACGGCGTGCAGCGGTGTAGTGGTTCACCATCGAGTCCATCGAGCCGGGCGATATGGCAAAATAGAGTCGCGGACGCCCCAACTTCGTAAAGTCACGGTAGTCGCCTCGCCAGTCGGGTTGTGGCACGATAGCCACCCGATAGCCGGCTGCTTCCAACGCACGCCCAATCACGGCAGCCCCGAATTGCGGGTGGTCTATATAGGCATCGCCCGAGAAGAGGATAATATCCACCTCGTCCCATCCCCGCAATTCCAACTCCTTTTTGGTCGTCGGCAAATATTTCTTCAGGTCGTATTCCACCGCTTGGCTAAAATAAAATCCCCTATGCACGCACAATGCGATGCATGTTAATTATTAATTCTTAATTGTTAATTCTTAATTACTCCAGCACCATCTCCAGCTCCGTTTTCAGTTGAGCCAGCACAGGATTTGCTTTCACCATGATTTTGTAGCGTTCATCGGATGTGTAGGCCACCTGTTCCCGCTCGTAGTGTGCCAGCTCGAGGGTTATCTGCAGCAAGTCATTTTGCAGTGCATCGTGCAGCCACCTATGGATTTCGCCCATCCGTTTTTGGAGCAGTTCCATTTGCAGTTTGTTCGGCATCATCACCACGGCATGCACCCCATCCGCTTGCAGCGCAGGGCGATAGTCCGTAATGAGTGAGCTTAGACGCGGTTCCTTCTCAAAGTGTTTTTTCAGACCAACCCACGCGTCATTGAGTTGGCCCGCCCGAAAAGGGGTCGTGCGAGTCGGATTCTCTTTTGGTTCTGCCGGTGCAGCCTCTTTGGCGGCTGTTGCTGCCCCCACCGATGCCATAGTCGGCATGGTCGGAAGTCCGCCTATGGTAGGCATTTTCGGCAGCGAGCCCATTTTCTGTGCTTGAGCTGCCTGTGGCACAAATTTCGGATTGGGTTGTGCCACAAACGCCTGTGCCGCAGGTGCGGCTTTTGGTGCTGCAGCAGGTTGTGCTGCTGGCTGTGCCGCAGCCGGTTGTGCCGCTACGGGTGCTTGCGGTGCGACCCATTTCATCAGGGCAATTTCTATGGTCAGACGCTTATTTTTCGCCGTGCGATAGTTCAGTTCGCAGTTGTTCAGAATTTCCAACGCGCGGAATAGCCATTGCGGCGGCACGCTCTGTCCCTGTTCCGCATAGCGTTTTCGCATCGAGTCCGATGTTTCCAGCAGTTGCACCGTTTGCGGGTCTTTGGCCATCAGTATGTCACGCAGGTGTTGTTCCAGCCCCACCACAAAGTTTCCTGCATCAAATCCCTTGGTCAGCACTTCGTTGAATAGCAGCATTGCCCCCGTCACATCGTTCGTCCGAGCGCAAT
The DNA here is from genome assembly GCA_963659655.1 of Bacteroidaceae bacterium. Classification (GTDB taxonomy): domain Bacteria; phylum Bacteroidota; class Bacteroidia; order Bacteroidales; family Paludibacteraceae; genus Colicola. The sequence goes on from CAVKVE010000005.1 coordinate 38,263, forward strand.
CCACCATCCGAAAATAGTAGTCTGCATCCAGCACATTCAGCACGGCAATAGCTTGCTCGTAGCTGATTTTCTTGCCGCAGAACGACACCATTTGGTCGAATATACTCAGTGCGTCACGCATACCGCCGTCGGCCTTTTGTGCCACCACGTTCAGCGCAGCCTCATCCGCCTCCACACCTTCTTGCTCGGCAATTTTCTGCAGGTGCGCTATCGTGTCAGCCACTGTCATGCGCGAGAAGTCATACACTTGGCAGCGGCTCAATATGGTCGGCAGCACTTTGTGTTTCTCGGTGGTCGCCAAAATGAAGATGGCGTACGAGGGCGGCTCTTCCAGCGTTTTTAGCAGCGCATTGAATGCACCTTGCGACAGCATGTGCACCTCGTCGATGATGAACACCGAGTATTTTCCCATTTGGGGCGGGACTCGCACCTCATCTATCAGCGTACGGATATTGTCCACCGAGTTGTTGCTTGCCGCATCCAGCTCGTGTATATTGAACGACCGTTGTTCATTGAACGACCGGCACGAATCGCACTCATTGCACGCATCGTATCCGTTCACGGGGTGCTCGCAGTTGATGGTTTTTGCAAAGATACGCGCACAGGTCGTTTTTCCCGTTCCACGCGGGCCGCAGAACAGGTACGCATGCGCCAACCGTTTTTGCTTAATCGCATTTTGCAGCGTCTCCGTCAAGGCCTTCTGTCCCACCACGGTGGCGAAAGACATCGGTCTGTATTTTCGGGCAGATACTAAGTATTCACTCATAGTTAATTTATTTTTCTTTACCGCACACTTCTAACGGCGAGCAAAGTTACAACTTTTTCTCCATATACACAACCCCCATTTTTTGCGCCGCACCCTCATTTGCCGAAATATACCGCCCCAAGTCTGCGAATTGCCTTGCATACCTAACAAAAAAGCAGTACCTTTGCCCCATAAATTCGTTTTACGATGAAAAAACTACTCCTTTTCCTCTGCCCCCTGCTGCTTTTCGCTTGCCAGAAGCCCCTGCATACCACTTCGGTCCGCACGGAGGCTATTGCGGTCGATTCCACGCTCGATGCCATCCAAGATACGGCCTACCTTGCCGAACTAACGCCGAAGAAACTCGCCTTAGAGCAAGAGATGAGCGTTGTCTTGGGGTACGCTCCGGAGCGGATGTGGGTAGGACACCCCGAGTGTCCCATGCTCAATTGGTCGTGCGATGCCCTGCTTGCCAAGGCTCGCCAACTTTATCCGGGGCGGGTCGATATGGCAGTCGTCAATATAGGCGGCATGCGTTGCGAGTGGGACAAGGGCAACATCACGCGTCAAAATGTCTTTGAGCTGATGCCTTTCGACAACGAGTTGGTTGTTCTGACCCTTCGTGGCGAGGATATTTTGGAGTTATGCCAGATTTTTGCCGAGGATGACGGACAGGGTGTCGCAGGGCTTCGAATGTCTGCCGAAGACAAGCAGCTTATCGATGCCAAAATCGACAATTCCCGAATCACTCCCGAAGCAACTTACACGGTAGCCACCAGCGACTACCTCACCGGAGGCACCGATCACATGACTCCGCTCACCCATTACCTTGATATATGGCACTCCGACCGCTTGATTCGTGACCTCTACCTCGAGTATGTCCAAGAGCAGCACACCGTCACCGCCCCGGTCGACGGCCGCATGACCATTATCCACACCCACTAATTCCCGTTTCTCCACGCTCTGCTCCGCAAGGTTCCCGCTCTTTGACCGAAGGAGAACCCTACGAACAGGCTGTATTTCTCATTCGTTACACAATATATTACGCAACATACACTATGGATACAAAAGAATTACGCAAACTGATTGCCTTGTGGTTCGACGAGGACATCCGTGATGGCGACCACACTTCGCTCAGTTGCATTCCTCCCACCCAGATGGGATGCCAACAGCTCATCGTTAAGGACACCGGTATCATCGCCGGCATCGAGGTAGCCAAAGAGATAGTCCGCTATTTCGACCCCGAGTGCCGTTTCGAGCAGCTGCTGCAGGATGGCGCACAAGTCCATCCGGGCGACATTGCCTTCCGTGTATACGGCAAGGAGCTGAGCCTTCTGCAGATTGAGCGCACCATGCTCAATATCATGCAACGCATGTCGGGTATTGCCACCACCACCCATCGCTACCAGAGCCTCATCGAGGACACGGGTTGTCATGTTCTTGACACCCGCAAGACCACTCCGGGGCTTCGCTATTTGGAGAAAGAGGCGGTCAAGATTGGCGGCGGTATGAACCATCGTATCGGCTTGTTCGATATGATTTTGCTCAAAGACAACCATGTCGATTTTGCCGGTGGCATCACCGCAGCGCTGACTCGCGCCAAAGACTACTGCCTTGAGCGTAAGAAAGACTTGCGCATCGAGATAGAGGTTCGCAACGAGCAAGAGATTGACGAGGCGCTTGCCACCCACATTCCCGATCGTATCATGCTCGACAACTTCACGCCGGAGCGCACCCGTGCAGCGGTGGAGCGTATTCGCCAATGGGAGCAGCAGGCAGGCCGTAAGATGGAGATTGAGTCCTCCGGTGGTATCACCATCGACACCTTGCGCGACTATGCGCTTTGCGGCGTCGATTTCATCAGCGTAGGTGCTCTCACCCACTCCGTCAAGAGCCTTGACATGAGCTTCAAGGCCGTTAAGCCATAAGCACCCTATTCTCGCAAAGCAAACACTATCGTGCAAGGAGCTGCTATCTCCACTTACCACAAAGTGCGCGGCTCTCACTCCGCAGCAATCCCAAGCGATAATCCAACGAAAAAAGAGCGTTCCCAAAAGGAACGCTCTTTTTTCGTATCTGTATCAACCATTTTGAATCGACGAACTAATCGGACTTGTCTGCCCTTTGCCGAAGGACTCCCGAACCTACTCCAAACAGGTCCCGTCCTTCGCCCTGTGCAGCACCGTCCTATTTTGCGTAGTTGATGGCGCGTGTCTCACGGATAACCGTCACCTTCACTTGTCCCGGATAGGTCATCTCGTCTTGAATGCGCTTTGCCAAGTCGAACGACAGCAGTTCGGTGTCCTTGTCGCTAATCTTGTCTGCGCCTACAATCACGCGCAGTTCTCGACCGGCTTGCAGCGCATAAGTCTTGATCACGCCGGGGAAGGACATAGCCATATTCTCCAAGTCATTGAGACGCTTCACATAGTTCTCCACAATTTCGCGGCGGGCTCCCGGACGAGCACCGGAGATAGCATCGCAGGCTTGTACTATCGGCGCAATGAGCGATTTCATTTCGCATTCATCGTGGTGTGCCCCTACCGCATTGCAGATATCGGGCTTCTCGCCGTACTTCTCGCAGAGCTTCATACCGAGTTCTGCGTGTGGCAGCTCCACATCCTCATCGGCCACTTTTCCTATATCGTGCAGCAGTCCGGCACGACGAGCCGCCTTCACGTTCAGCCCCAACTCAGCCGCCATGGCAGCACATAGGTTGGCGGTTTCGCGTGCGTGTTGCAGCAGGTTCTGTCCATAGCTCGAGCGGTATTTCATTTTGCCCACCAGACGCACTAATTCGGGGTGCAGTCCGTGAATACCGAGGTCGATAGTGGTGCGCTTACCCGTTTCGATAATCTCTTCCTCCACCTGTTTGGTCACTTTGGCAACCACTTCCTCAATACGCGCGGGGTGAATACGCCCGTCTTGTACCAGTTGGTGCAGACTGAGTCGAGCTATCTCACGGCGAACGGGGTCAAATGCCGACAGAGTAATGGCTTCCGGCGTATCATCCACGATGATTTCCACACCCGTAGCAGCCTCCAAAGCACGAATGTTACGACCCTCACGACCGATAATGCGCCCTTTCACCTCATCGTTGTCGATATGGAATACCGACACCGTATTTTCCGCAGCCGTCTCGCTCGATACACGCTGAATGGTTTGGATGATGATCTTTTTCGCCTCTTTGCCGGCGGTCAGACGCGCGTCGTCCATTATCTCATTGACATACGACATCGCAGCGGTCTTCGCCTCATCTTTCAGCGACTCCACAAGCTGTTTCTTTGCTTCCTCGGCTGACATCCCGCTCAGTTGTTCGAGCTGTTGCTCAGCCTTGTGGTGCATTTTCTCAATCTCTTGGCTCTTAAATTCGAGGGCTTTCTGTTGCAGCTCCACTTGTTGTGCTTTCTGATTTACCTCATTTTGCGCACGCTGTATGTCGCCTTGTCGAGAGTTGAGTTGTTGTTCACGCTGTTGCAAGCGTTGCTCTTGTTGTTGCTGTTTTTTCTCCTGCTCACGCAGTTGATTATCGTGTTCCAACTTGAGGGCAATAAATTTCTCTTTCGCCTCGATCACTTTGTTTTTCTTCAGTACCTCTGCCTCCTCCTGTGCTTTCTTCAAGATGCTCAGGCTGCTGAAACGCAGTATCGCATAGCTGATACCTGCGCCCACCAGCGCACATCCAATAGCAATAAGAATATAGAGTACTGTACTAATTGCAAGTAACATCATATATTATTGTGTGTTTATTTGGTTTTGATGAATCGAACCGAATTTTCATTTCTGCTTCGTCTGTTCCGTTCCCGTTTCGTCGGGCTTCGAATCACGAAGGGTTTGCTCAATCCGTTCGTTCATTTCTTTCAGTTTCTTTTCCACCGGCTGCATCCGTTTTCCCAGCGTGTCCCGTTGCCATCCGGTTGCCATTTCCAACGCCACATACATCCAAACCTGTTCCGCCGAAGCTTCCGGATAATGCTGCAGATAGAATTGGCTCCTTTCGTTGAGCGTTTTCGTAGCCTCGCGGTAGAATTGTTCCTCCTCTCGCGGCACATTCAGCCCGATACGATGCGCACCGATATGCAGATTTATATGTTGTTTCTCCGGATCCATTTGCACCTATTGTTTCAGCGTTTCTATGGCCTTATCCACTTGTGCAATCGCCAGCGAGAGCCGTTTATATGCATCGTTTCTCGATTCCGTCGAGCCCAACATTCCGTTTGCCGTGCGCAGTCGGCGGCATTCGTCCCGTTCCGTTTTCAGTTCGCCGCACACTCGAACCATTTCGGTCCTTTGGCGTTCCACCTCAGCACGCAGAGCCCGGTTTTCCTCCTGCAGTTTCGCATACTTTTCCAGCAGCGTCTGCACATTTTGCTCTAATGTGTCTAAGGTGTCCATGGCAGCAATCGATTCTTTTAGAACGAATAGCCGATACCCAAGCCGAGTACGCCCTTGAATTGCACACGCTCAGCGGCATGCGTATAGGTTGAGCCGTCCTCGTTCTTGAAGGTTTTGTCAATCTTCACGCCGTTGTAGTACTTCATCGAAGTGGTCAGCGACACTTGCAGGCACTTCAAGAACTGATACGAGATCGTGAAATCCCAATCTACATCGAAGTTACCGAAACGACGGTTGTTGTCGCGGTAGCCTTGATATTCCATCTCCGAGAAATCGATCTTGTTGTTGCCAAGGTCGGCGTAGAGCGTTCCGTCGGTTGCCTTATAAATTTTCGTCTTGTCCCATGCGTAGGGGGTATAGAGTCCTACGGTAGTCAAAATCTTGAGGTCTTTGTAGGTGTAGTTGATGCTTCCTTTCAGCGACAGACCCAACTCGGCGCGCAGGTTTTTCTCATAGTTTTTAGTCACCTCGCCGGTCTCTGGGTCGGTCTTATATTTCCAAACCGAGTACTTTTCCTTCAGTTGTTTCTCAAGGGTGTTGTAGTTCGGGTCTTCCAACAGCGCACGCATCTCATCATCGGTAAAATCGCCTTGGTCGTAGTATTTGATATTCTTATTCATGCGGTCGCTCACATAGACGGAGGTCAGACGACCGGCAATCGGCGACAGATAGACCGAGAAAATGTCGTTCGGTTTCCAGTCGATACCGACCGAGATGTCGGTGTACGACGGCGCGAGAAATTTCGAGATAACAGGGTCAAAATCTGCGGTACCATTGTAGCTACGACCGAGGTCGAATTGGCTTTGGAAACCGCCCAGCACCGTGAGATACCACGATTTTTCGAATTCCCAACCGAATTTCGTGGAGAAGTTGATATGGTCGCTCGATTTTTGGAACTTATCGAACTCTTGGTCAATCCACGACATACCGTACTCCAAGTCCAAGTTGGTATCCCATGCGATATTGTTCTCGTGGTAGAGCAGACGCAGTTTGGTCGAAGCCACGGCATTGACATTGTTATTACCACCGGCAGCCCAGTTCCAAAGTCCGGTAGCAGCAGCATTGAGACCGACAACGCCGGAGAATTTCCATGCTTTCTCGCCGGTGTCAACTTTTTTGAGGTCGCTTTCAGCAGATTGCGCAGCGGCAGCCTGATTTTGCACGGTAGCTTTATTTACTTCTTGTGCAAATGTTGTTGTGCTCAGCAAGCAGAGTGTAACAAGAGTAAAAGTCTTTATTTTCATTTGGTTACAAATTTATAGAGTAGTTATTTATTTCCTAATCGGTATTTATTTCCATATCTTATTTTGTCTCTTCCCCCCCCTTCCCTCACTGATTCCTCACATTTTTCTCACATATCCCCCCCCACATCCGTTCCTGTATAATACAGTTATAAGTTCAGGGTAGTTCCACGAGCCCCCATTTTGCCCTATTTACAAAAACGCCCGCAAAGGTACAAAAAAAAAATGAAACCACCAAGTCCATACTGCAACTAACCGATTCCCGTCCGTTTCTCTCTCGTGTATTGCCTTTGTTTCTCCCCCTTTTCGCCCCTATATACCCCATTTTATGATAAAAGTAGTTAATTATAGGGGGGGGTAATGCAAATACAAATATATATTGTAACTTTGTGGAGTAATTGAATATTCCTATATATCTTTCATGAATCCAAATTCCAAAATTGCAGTCATAGCCGGTGCAGGTCCTGCGGGTCTTACGGCTGCCTACGAACTGCTTCAGCAGACGGACATCCATCCTGTTATTCTCGAATCGACCGATGCCATCGGGGGTATCTCGCAGACGGTTCGTTACCATGGCAACCGTATGGACATCGGTGGTCACCGTTTCTTTTCCAAGAGTGAGGAGGTCATGCAGTGGTGGCAGCAGGTGATGCCCATGCAGGATGCTCCGTCGAAGGATGCCATCTTGCTCGACCAATGCGGTCTTAAGCCTCTTTCCCCGAACCACTCCCGAACCAACTCCTTACACGACCCGGAGCAAACCGACCGTGTCATGCTGCTTCGCCAGCGTGTGAGCCGTATTTTCTTCCTGCGCAAGTTCTTCGACTACCCTATTTCGATGAAGAAAGACACCTTTCTCAATATGGGATTTGCCCGTACTATGCGTGCGGGCTTCGGTTATCTGTGGTCGTGTGTGCATAAGTTGCCCGAGACTTCCTTGGAGAATTTCTATATCAACCGCTTTGGCCGCCCGCTCTACGAGATGTTTTTCGAAGGGTATACCGAGAAGGTGTGGGGCGTACATCCTTCGCAGTTAGGAGCAGATTGGGGCAGCCAGCGGGTCAAGGGCTTGAGCATTCTTTCCGTATTGAAGGATATGTTTTGCCGTGCGTTGGGTATTCATAGCAAGCATATTGAGACCTCTCTCATCGAGCAGTTCATCTATCCCAAATATGGTCCCGGGCAACTTTGGGAAACCGTTGCGGACGACATCCGCAAGCAGGGCGGAGAGATTCTGATGCAGCACGAAGTAGTGGGTGTCACGATAGAGAACAACCAAGTTGTGTCCGTTGTCGCACGCACTGCTGATGGCCAAGAGCAGACCTTCCCCTGCGACTATTTTCTCTCTACGATGCCCCTCAAAGATTTAATCCCTGCCATTCATGGAGTTCCTGTCCCTGAGCAAGTGACCGACATAGCCACCCACCTGCCCTATCGTGATTTTATCACGGTCGGTTTGTGTGTCCGGAAGATGCGCATCCAAAACCAAACCGCTATCCCTACATTCGATCATCGTGTGCCGGACACTTGGATTTATATCCAAGAGCGGGATGTACATATCGGTCGCCTGCAGGTGTTCAACAATTGGTCGCCCTATTTGGTCAACGACTATGAGCATACGATGTGGATTGGGTTGGAGTACTTCTGCACCGAAGGCGATGCATTTTGGACGATGCCTAAGGAGCAGTTCATCGACATGGCTATCAACGAATTAGTCAAGATAGACATCATCGACCGCGCCGATGTGCTCGATGCGTGCCATGTTCGTGTCAAAAAGGCCTATCCGGCCTATTATGGCTCGTACTACCGGTTGGATGAAGTCAAATCTTTCCTTGATAGGTTCCCCAATCTCTACTGCCTCGGACGCAATGGTCAGCACCGCTACAATAATATGGATCATTCCATGCTGACCGCCTTTGAGTGCGTTCGCAACATCAAGAATGGGGTTTCCGACAAGACAAATATATGGAATGTAAATACCGAAAAAGAATACCATGAAAGCAAATAATACGATGCAGACACGCAACACAGAAAAAGCTATTTCATTGAATCGTGCTCTTTGGAACAAGCACAACATCCTTTCTTATATCGTATTCCCTCTTGTCATTGTAGTGGCATGGTTGCTATTGGTGTTATATACTTTCAATAGCAAGCCCGATCTCAATGGGGACAACTTTTGCTACTATATTTATGCCACTTCCTTGGCAGAAGGACATGGTTATTGCGATTTATCTTCGCCGGGCAGTCCTGCCACGTCCAATTTTCCTCCGGGTTATCCATTATTGATGACGCCCTTACGAATGATTACCGATAGCGTCGTAGCACAAAAATGGCTAAATGAAGTCTTTGTTTTGGCAGCTGTTTTGTTGCTCTATTTTGCCCTATTTGCCTTACCACTCCCGAAGGAACTCTGTTTCGTCGCCTCTGTTTCGGGCTTGTTTTGTCCTCGTTTGCTCCACTTTTCCACTATGATGATGTCCGAGTCTGCTTTCCTTTTCACGAGCATGCTCGTTTTCTATGCCTTGGTTCGACTCAGTTCCCACGATGACAAGTGGTGGACAGAGCTTAGTTCGCCTTGGTTCTATGTCCTACTTATAGCGTTGGTCTTCACCTACCACATCCGTACACAGGGTATAGCTCTTGTTGCAGCAGTCTTATTGGTCTTTTTGGTGCGCCGTCGTTGGGCTTCTTTAGCCGGTATAATCGTAGGCTTTACCATAGGGTGCCTGCCATGGATGCTCCGCAATCGTGCTTTAGGACTGCAGGGCAATCGCTATCTCGATTCCATTATGGTTGCAAACCCGTGGCGTCCCGAGATGGGACAGATCGGTTTCGGAGAGGTCATTTCACGCTTCTTTGACACACTCCGCATGCTTATTTTCAACGCTTTTCCGAGCACTATTCTGCCATTCGCCCCGCTCAACTGCGATGCCCCCACCTACACATGGTACATCTACCTATTGGGAGCGATTTTCTTGGCGGTCTTGCTTCTCGGTGCTTGGCGATTGGAGCATCAGCGTTGGTTTGCCATCGGCTATATTGCTGCCACATTAGGGGTCATTTCCATTTTCAGTACTCCGAGCGGCAACCGTTATCTTACTTCTGTTCTACCATTCTTGACCGCTTTTCTTCTAATAGGCCTATGGTCTGCCCTCTCATGGTTGCTGCAACGCAAATGGAAGGAGCGCACCTTTCCAGCATACATTCTACTCCTGTTGCTTTTCTTTTCCAAACCGGGGCTGCAGGAGGAACATCAATTTGCGCAGCAAAAATACCCTGTCCCATATCAACAATTCATCCATATCGGTAAAGCCGTACAGAAGAATATGCCCTCTACCACCATTGTTTGCTCTCGCAAGCCACAGATGTTCTATCTCTATAGCCATTGTGCGGGCTGCAACTACCGCTATACAACCGATGCAAAAGAGTTGATTGCCGATCTAGTGCACAAGCAAGTGGATGTAGTGGTTGTTGATGCATTGGGATATAGTTCCACCTATCGATATTTGATTCCGGCAATTCAGCAGTACCCCCAGTTTTTCCCGCACGCACTGATGCATTACGAAAATACGAATACCTATCTTTTTACTTTCGACCGAGACCGAGCCATAAAAGAATTGCAATTAGAATAGTATTCGCAAATAGAAAGAACAAAAGTCCAGTAAGACTACAGCAAGACAAACACTATATACAAGACTATATGAATATACACGAACTCATCGACATTCTATTCCGTCGTGACACCAACAATATCTGGTTGCAGTGGTTTCGATATTGTTTTGTGGCAGTGGGTGCTTTTGCGATGGATTATGGCAGCTATTTTTTAGCGTCTTATGTCGCAGGCATCCCCTATTTAGTAGCGGCTTTCATTGGTTTTGTAGTCGGTACGCTCACCAATTATATTATTTCCAAGTTTTTAGTTTTCCGTGGCGAGCCCAAGTCGCGTGCAGGTGAGATAGCGATGGTCTTTTTGATAGGAGGTATTGGTTTAGTTTTTTTAGAAGTTGGAATATGGTTTTTCACCGAGCAGATAGGTACTCACTACCTCATCTCCAAACTGATTATGACCGTCATCTGTTTTGCATGGAATTTTCTTGCCCGCAAATTTTTCATGTATTCCACCCATTTCAATATTCTGAAATAGTGGGCTAATAGA
>CAVKVE010000006.1:0-7908 GCA_963659655.1 Bacteroidaceae bacterium
GTATCGAATGGGATCGAACAGGAACGGCGGGAAATGTCTATTGCGCTAGAAAGTCGGATAGATACTATAGTCCGAGCTGGAGGCGGACGCTATCTACGGTGTGGTTATGATACCATGGGTCGTCGGCTTCCTTCAAAAGTTGGTCTAACTCTTGGAGCAGTTGAGCGACCACTTCTCGATGCTCAGCGATGGGCAAATTCTGCGTTTGATACGGGTCTTTTTCGTTATCAAAGAACAGCACTTCTTTCAGTTTCCCCTTCTTATTGAGCGTGAAACTGAGCGTGTAGCGCTCGCTCACTATGCCACGACAGCGGGCAAAATAAGTAGTCACATTGCCCTCGACATCCTTGTCGCCATCGACATTTTGCAAATAGAGAATCGACCGAGGCGCATCCTTGCTGCCCATCACCATACGCTTCTGCGGATGGCGTCCCGCCCAATTGTAGCCGGGAAGGGAATCGGGCAACATCTTTTCCAATCCTGCCAAACCGACCACGGTGGGCATAATATCGATAGCCGACAGCATATTGTCCGAGATAGCGGGGGCGAGGCGCTTGGGGTAACGCACGATGAAGGGGATGTTCATCGACTCGGTATAGACGGTGTTCTTGGGGTCACGCACATGGCTGCACATCGTCTCGCCGTGGTCGCTGGCAAACACAACAATGGTGTTCTCGGCAAGACCGAGCGAATCTAAGGCGGCAAGAATGCGGCCAAACTCGCGATCTACGCCCGTGATATTGGCAAAATAGTAGGGCGCACTTGCCATTTTGTCGGCGAGAGCCGGGTTTAGATTCGGGCGAACCAACAACGAATCGAGCGGAATGTCCTTATACAGGTTGTAGTCTTCCTCCATGCAGTCGCTGAGGCTGCGGTAGGGGCTGTGCGGCGGATTCATGCCGACCATCATAAAAATAGGCGCAGCATCGTGGGCATGAGCCTGCAAGTACTCGATAGCCTTGTCCGCCTCGTGCTTGGGCGAGAACTCGTGCGGCTCGTGGTAGTTGCCATCGGTGTCCCAATAGTGCGGATTCTTATGCTCGTCGAAGGTGCCGTAGCTGTACCAATAGTCGAAGCCGTGACGCTTCTCTTTGGGCGTGTAGGCATCCCAACAGGGATTGTCATTATTGACGAATTCACCGGGCTTTTGCGGGTTGTTGCGGGTCGGGAAATTGGCGTGCAGCTTGCCGATATAAGCGCACTGATAGCCCGCGTTGTGGAAGACATCGCTCATGCAGCAGAGGTCGTCGCGCAAATCGGAAATGGGGCGGGTGGCGTTGCAGTTGAGCGATACGCCGCTCTTGTTGGGATAAAGCCCCGTCAGCAGCATACCTCGATGGGCACTGCTGATCGGGCAGTTGCTCAAAGCACGGCTGAAGACGACCGACTGGGTGGCAAAACGGTTTAGGTTCGGGGTATGTACGGGATCGCCCTGCCAACCCACATGCTGGCGATAGACGCTATCGCGCCAAAAACCCATCGCCGAGTTGCGGAACTGGTCGGGGAAGACATAGATGACATTGGGGTGTTTTTTGCCGGCATGCGCTCCTTTCTTGGGCGCCGCCAAGACCATACTTGCCACCGATGAAAGCAGCATAAGGCCGCTCGTGGCGATGCATCTTACTGAATAGTGATGGTGTATTTTGGGCATAGTGTGATGTGTTTTTGTTGCAAGGTAATGCGTGTTATTTTTTCGCCCCACACTTTGGTCATGCGGGGATCGTTCAATTCGATGGTTTCTATCTGTACCGAGTCCTCACGGCTGTGGCAAATGGTGTAGGTTTTGCCCTGACTCTCGACAAGTATCGTGGCGGCGTCTTTTACGGTCGCTTCCCCCCACACCATCAGATGTTCGACAACCGGCGTGGCAGGAAGGCTGCTGAAGACGCCCTCGTTGTGAATTGTAAGCCCCTTGGCGGTCAGCTCATAGGTGCGATTCCATTGGCGCACGCCTGCCTCCTGGGGATAGGCGGAGGCAATATCGAACGACACACTATAGCGTTTGGGATTGGTGCGGGCGGAGGCGGCATGGTAAATTTTCCCCTCTTTTTGGTCGTATCCGTTCAGCACGGGAAGGTTGTGAAATCCCGATTGCATCGACCAAATTTGATAGCGATCGGCACTGAAAGTCTGCTTGGTGTAGGTGCCGACGCCGGCGTCTATCAGCACGGGCTGCTGATCGTGGTAGAGCAGGCAGGTGCCAATGTCGTTGTGGTTGTGGCTCTCGTTGTTATGACCTCCCTTGGCGGCAAGCAGCCACCCGCCACGGCGATAGATGCAGACCTCTGTCTCGGGATACCATGTATAGGCTTTCTCCGAGAGCCGACCCGGCTGCGCCATAATTTTGGAATAGACCTTCAACCCCTCTAAGGAGCGGTAAATATCCGTCCCGCCCGTGATAATTCGTTTGCGTTGGTGCGCCAAAAGAGAGGCGAGCTGCTGCATATCTTGGCTGCCGACCGCCTCGCCAAAGCGATAGAGAAGCGTCGATATATTATCATCAAAATGGGCGGTGGCATCGGCAAAATTGACCACCCAACCGTTGCCGATATAGGCACGCACAAAATACTCGCCCTGCGCACGCACCTGCGCGTCGTCGAAAAGCGAAACATGCCCGCCGGTGATCTTGTAAAGCACGCTGAGGTAGTCGTACAGCTTGCCTGCGGCGTGTCCCCAATAACTGGGGCCCTCCTCGCAAGCTCCGTCGGCTTTGGTATAGTTCAGGAACTGATCCACACTGCGCATGCTCTGCCAAACGCATTGGTTGACAAGGCTGTCGTTGTCCTCGGTGAGCAGCACCACTTGCAGGACATTGCAGTTGCACCACGGATTCCAATTATTGACGATTTCATCGGGTTTTCGGTTCAAAGCAAGCCACCATTCGTTCTGCCGTTTCAGATAGGGAACGGTGATACGATTGTGCAGCTCCTCGCGCAGGCGTTGGGAGATGATGGGATTGACCTTGTCCATCTCTGCGTGCAGGAAATAGTAGGTCCATGCCAAAAAGGCACCCACCTCGCCGCTGCCGAGGTCGATGATTGGGTCGGTGTGATTGGGGAAGTTGCGCCCATCGTCCTGCCGGAACAGGTGGGCAGAAAGCACCCACGAAGTGCGCTCGCACTCCATCCAAACGCCATTGATGATCTGATCCATAAAGCGCCCCTGCCCTTCTGCCAACTCGGCAAGGACGAGATCGCTGAGTGCGTTGTTGTTGGCAGTCTGCTTGGACTGCATAGCTTGGCGATCGCCTGTGCGCTCGTAGGCAAGATAATCGGTGGCGACATTCATTTGCCATGGGTAATTGAGGCGCTTCTCGCCTCGCTCTATCAGCCATTGCTTGTTGTCGCCCGTAAGACTGTCCCATCCGGCTCGGTCGGAGTAGGCGGGATAATCCACCCATTGTTGGTGGCGGACTATCCATTTTTGAAGAGTTGGTTCGGGAGTGGTTCGGGAAATCGGGTTGCGCTCCTCACCAAAAAGAGGCTGGGTCAAAAGGCAGCCGACTAAGAAAATAAAGAGAGTGGAAAATGGGTGTTTCATGGGGTGTATCAGAGTGTGTTTCAGGGTATGTATTAGGGGGTGTATTGGAATGTGTTTCAGTAGGTTTCGAATGGTTGTGCAAAGGTACTGCTTTTGCACTTAAATTCCAAACAATCCCCGCCACTACTCGCAATGAAATGGTTCTACTTTTGTACTGATAGGGTATAAAATCGTACACTATATGTTCTACAACATGAAATTGGCATACACCGGTTTGCGCAATTGCACAAAAAAATATACCTTTGCAAGCAAAGCAGAAAGGTGGAAAAATTGAGCGGGCGGGGTGCTAATTTTTTGCCGATTAGGCTATCGAGCATTTCGTTTCCCTCGTTTCGGGACACCCATTTCCGCCCAACACAAAACACGAAACGGATGCCTTGTAAAATACAAACCATTGCACTTGCATTTTTAACCAATCCATAGAACACTAAAAACACCTTATAATAATGAAAAACAATCTATCTTCTCAGATTTCTCTTTCGAGAGTATCTCCTAAGTTGTATCAAACCGACGATGTGATCGAGCAGAGCCGTATTTGCCGTATGGAGAAGCTGCCGACCACGATATTCGAGACCGCCAAGCAAGGTGCGGTAGAGGTGGCGCGAACGATAGCCACCCGCATCCGTCAGCGTCAGTCGGAGGGCGAGAAATTTGTTCTCTCGCTGGTGTGCGGACGCAGCATGACCGATATATTTGCCGAGCTGGTGCGTATGCACAACGAGGAGGCACTGTCGTTCCGTAATGTGGTGCTATTCAATCTGTTTGAGTACTACCCGTTGCAGAGCGTGACGCAGGGCTGCTATGGGCAACTCCGTGAGCAGCTGATAGACCACGTAGATATTCGACCGGAAAACATTTACACCTTTGACGGCACCATGGACCGCCGCGACCTGATTCCGATGATGGCTCGCTGCGAGCGCAAGATTCAGGAACTGGGCGGGGTGGATTTTCAACTGCTCGGTATCGGCCGAAGCGGCAACATCGGATTCAACGAACCCGGCACATCGATGTCGAGCATTACGCGTCTGGTGGTATTGGACAGCATATCGAAAGATGAGGCAAAGAGCCTGTTCGGAACGCTGGAACAGGTGCCGCCAAGCGCTATCACGATGGGTATCGGTACGATTCTGCGGGCAAAAGAGATAGTACTCGTGGCCTGGGGCGAACATAAATCGAACTGCATCCGTGCCGCCGTGGAGGATGAACTCAACACGGCTTGCCCTGCCTCGGCACTGCAACTGCATTCGGCAGCGCGCGTGATCTGCGACCTGAGTGCCGCCACCCAACTGACCCGTATTCACCATCCGTGGCTCGTCACCTCGTGCGAGTGGGACAATCAACTGACACGGCGTGCTATCGTATGGCTCTGCCAACAGACCGGTAAGCCGATCTTGAAACTCACAAACCGTGACTACAATGACTACGGGCTAAGCGAACTGATCACCATTCATGGCTCGGCATACAACTGCAACATAAAGATATTCAATGACTTGCAGCATACCATTACCGGATGGCCGGGCGGCAAGCCGAATGCAGACGACACCGACCGACCGGAGCGGGCTGTGCCGTACCCGAAAGATATTCTGATCTTCTCGCCGCACCCCGACGACGATGTGATCTCGATGGGCGGCACCTTCTCGCGCCTCATCAAGCAAGGGCATAATGTGCATATTGCTTACGAGACAAGCGGCTGTATTGCAGTCTGCGACGACGAGGTGATCCGTTTTATGGATTTCATCCGTGGATTCCAACAACTGCACCCGATGCACGAGAAACTGATTGAGCAGAAGTATCAGGAATACACGCATTTCTTGCAGGCAGAGAAGACCGGCGACCAAGATACGCGCGAGATACTCGACCTGAAGGCACTCATCCGCCGAGGCGAGGCAACGGCTGCTTGCCGACATATGGGGCTGCCCACCGACCATATTCATTTCCTCAACCTGCCGTTCTACGAGACCGGTACGATAAAGAAAGGCGACCTCAGCCAACGGGACGTGGATATTGTGAAAGACCTGCTCATCAAGATTCATCCGCACGAGATGTTCGTGGCCGGCGACCTTGCTGACCCACACGGTACGCACAAAGTCTGCCTCGATGCGGTGCTGGCAGCTATCGACGAGCTGAAAGACACCGAGCCGTGGCTGCGTGAATGCCGTATTTGGATGTATCGTGGCGCATGGATGGAATGGGAAGTGGACCTGATCGAAATGGCCGTGCCGATGTCGCCGGAGGAGCTGCGATTCAAGCGCAACACCATCCTCAAACACCAATCGCAGATGGAATCGGCACCGTTCTTGGGCAACGACGAGCGTTTGTTCTGGCAGCGTGCCGAAGACCGCAACCACGCTACCGCCGAGCTGTACGCTCAGCTGGGACTGGCTAACTACGAAGCCATCGAAGCGTTTGTGCAATATCACATCCCTGAAAAATAGCATACAGATTGCCAAAAGGAGCTGTTTGATGACCGAAACGGAACGGACAACTCCTTTTGGCATTTTCTTTGTGGCTTGATATTCAACATCTAATACCTAATTTTATGTCGCCGCCCGTCTATGGGGGCTGCGACGCGTATCATTTTTTTTGAGAGGAATTCTGTTATGAATCAAATCCTATCGCAGTTCGCCATCCCCAACGAGGTAGGCGAGCCTCAACCGCTCAAAATCGGTTTTATCAACGACAGTTTTATTGTGCCCGCCAAAAAACAGGGCGAGACATCGTATTTTCTGCAACGCATCAACCACCACATTTTTGAGAACGTGGATGGATTGCAGCAGAACATTGCCCGTGTGACCGACCACATTCGCCAAAAATTAGTGGCGGCCGGCGAGACAGACATAGACCGCAAAGTGCTGCGTCTGATCCCCGCCAAAGACGGAAAACTATACTACAAGACACCGGAGGGCGACTATTGGCGGGTCTATGTGCGCATCGAAAATGCCACCTCGCAAGAAAAAGTAACACCCGAATCGGCGGAGTTGGCAGGGCGTGCGTTCGGGCGTTTCCAATGCCAACTATCGGATTTGCCATTCTCCGAGCTATGTGAGTCGATTCCCAATTTTCACAACATGGAATTCCGCTTGCAGCAACTGCACGAGGCGGTAGCTGCGAATCGGGCGGGACGGCTGGATTCGGTGCAGGACCTGCTCAACGAGATAGAGCAATATGCCGACGAGATGTGCTATGCCGAGCGACTTTTCCGCGAGGGAAAACTGCCCAAGCACATCAACCACTGCGACACGAAAGTGAACAACATGCTGTTTGATGCGGAGGGGAACCCGCTCTGCATCGTGGATTTAGACACGGTGATGCCCGGCTTTGTGCTGAGCGATTTCGGCGATTTTATGCGCACTGCTGCCAACACGGGCGCGGAAGACGACCCGAATTTAGACAACATTCATGTAGATATGGCGATCTTTGAGGCCTACACGCGCGGCTATCTGAGCGAGGCGACCTTCCTGACCGATATAGAGCGCCAACTGCTGCCGTTCGGCTGCCGCCTGCTGAGCTATATGCAGGCAGTGCGGTTCTTTACGGACTACCTGAACGGCGACACCTACTACAAGATACTCTACCCGGAGCATAACTTGGTGCGTACGCGTGCCCAATTCCGATTGTTCCAAGAGCAATCTCGCCTGACGGAAGAGATGCTCGCCATCATTGCCCGCTACGCAAAATAAGCGATGCGATAATCTATTGTAACTCAATTTATTGACTTAATACACTGTTTGCTATGGTAATTCACAATTCATTTCGTCAAGTAGTACAAGACAAGCCCGTTCGACTCTATACCATCTACGGGCGAGGTATTCAGATGCACATCACCAATTACGGTGCGAAAATTGTCAGCTGGATTGTTTCCGACAAAGAAGGACGCAAGCGAGATATCGTGTTGGGATTCTCCACACTCGATGAGTGGCTGAAACAAGAGGTCTATTTCAACGGTATCAACGGGCGTTGCGCAGGGCGCATATCGAATGCCTGCTTCACGCTCGACGGCACGGAATATCACCTGACGCCCAACGCTGCACCCAATTCACTGCACGGAGGAGCGCACGGATTCAACGACAAAGTGTGGGATGTGGTAGGACAAGATATTCACAGCCTGCGCCTGCATTACCGCTCGGTGGACGGCGAAGAAGGCTATCCCGGCACGGTGGATGTGTATGTCACCTATTCGCTATCGCGCGACCAAGCACTGCACATCGACTACGAGGCACGCACCGACAAGGCAACGATTATCAACCTGACCAACCACGCCTACTTCAACTTGGCAGGGGAAGGGAACGGTACAATATACGACCACACGCTGCAGGTGTTTGCCGATGAATATATTCCCTACGATGAAAATACGGCTCCTACAGGCGA
>CAVKVE010000006.1:8541-15072 GCA_963659655.1 Bacteroidaceae bacterium
TTCCGGCTCGGCCTGGAAATAAGGCGACAAGCCCGTAACTACATCGTTGGTGAAAAGTGCTGACTGAAGGTAAGCCGCAGCGTGCTCCTTCGAATCAAAACCATGCAACACCTGAACATCCTCAGCACGAACCAACAAATTCTTGGTCAGCGCCCCCTCGATGGTGTCGAGGAAAGGTTGACGATAGTCGAAAAATACCTTAGCCGCATTCGCACGGTCACTCTCATTGATCTTCATCGTAATCTGAAGATACGCATTTACTTTTGCCATTGTTCTTCGTTTTTAATGGGTTATACAAATGTTCTTTGTCGTTTGACGGTGCAAAAGTAGAACAATTTATAAAACTGCCCTCTGTGAATTTGTGCTGAAAAATGGTAAATTCGAGAAAAAAGTTTGGTCAAACAAAAAAGATCGAGTAATTTTACCACCGCAAATACCAAATGTACCATTTGAGAGCTCAGCGTTAGACTCATTATTATATAGAATAAAGATACACCGGACAAGAATACAACACAGCCCAAAAAAGATTGGATATGAAGAACAAGAATAAGCAGGAAGTGGATAGCTACAAGATTGAAGAGAATCAACATTCCGGGCTGGAACTGGAAATTCACTTCATGCCCCATTTTTTCGATGAGAATGGGTGCGGAACAATGCCACCCCACATACACGAATTCTATCAGATCCTATGGTACAGGTTCGGGAAAGGCAGCCATCGAGTCGATTTTGTGGATTACCCGATAACGGACAATACGATATTTTTTATCGCCCCCGGACAAATACACGCTTTTGACGGAAAAAAGGATGCAGAAGGGGTCATCATACTATTTAACGAAAGTTTTCTGATGGATGAGCATTCCAGCGAGAACCTGTTCTTGAAATACAACCTATTCAACACCTGCGACTCGGTGCCGTACTACAAGGTGCCGGAGGAAGAAACCGGCCCGCTGATGCATCTTGTGCAAGAAATGAATCGAGAATATGCACAGAACCAAGCATTTGCGCACAAAGACTATATGCAGTATTTGGTACGGCTGTTCTTGATACGCGTACAACGCTGCGGAGAACGCAACGAGCAACCGAAACTATCCATATCAAACGATGCGGACCGAACCGTTATCGGCTTCCGCAAACTGATAGAACATAACTACCCCACCCTGCACACCGTGCAGGAATATGCCGACCTGCTCCACATCTCGGCACGGACACTGACGCACTATGTGGTGGAGAGAACTCACCACACGCCGCTGCAACTGATAAACGACCGCATCATTCTCGAAGCCAAACGAGAACTGCTATACACCTCGCTGAGTATCAAGGAGATTGGCTACGAATTGGGATTCGACGATGCCTCCTATTTCGTAAAATTCTTCAAGCGCATGGTAGGCTGCACGCCCAATGAATTCAGAGCTACCAAATAGGAGGGCGCTGCAGAATGGTTGGGGTACGAATCGTTCAACAGGTGGACTTTTTGTGTAGATTTTGTGGAAAAAACGAGCGGATGTTGGATATATAGACAAAAAATGGTATCTTTGCGCTCGTATTATGCGGATAAGCACCATTGAATCCATGAAAAAACATTTCCATAGCACATTTCGCAGCGCATTTCGCCTTGCGCTGATAGGAATAATAGCTCTCTGCTATACACAATCGGCGTTCGCCTACAAGCGTCCTGCCACCGTACAGCACCTGCTCGGACTCTATGTTGAGGGCGGGGAATGGTCGCTGTTGCCCTACGACAGCAAACTGAACTCAAGCATGGGGGCTGCCGGCGCATTGGGATTTGCCTACGACCTGCAAGTGGGGCATTTCATTCTGAACACCGGCGCAGGCGTGAATTATGGAGCGACCTACTTCGGCATAGACGACTGGAATACCACACTCGCAGACCAAACCGACCCGGAAGGCGACACCTTTGACTACATCTACAAACTGCACGCACGGCAAGACGCCTACTCGAATCTGGCGGTGCAGATTCCGCTCTTGATAGGCGGACAATACAAGCGATTCTATGCGTTGGCAGGGGTCAAATTCACCTACAACGCCATGACACGCACCTCCACCGTGGCAGACCTGACGACGGTAGGGCGATACTACGGGATAGACGCATCGGGAAAGAAGACGGCAATGTTTGACGACTTCACCAACATGCCGGAATATCAATTCTACGACGGCTATTCGCTGCGGCAAACGGCAAAAAGCAAATTCAATGTAGATTTAGATGTATCGTTCGAGATAGGCGCACGGCTCGGATTTATGACCGATGCCACCGGATATGATGTGCCGAAAAGCCACACGCAATATCGGCTCGCGCTGTTTGCAGACTACGGACTGCTTGACCTGCACAACGCCGCGGACAACTCGCTGATAACCACACCGACAGCCTACAACGCAAACGATATGCTGACGGGGATACAGACCAACGACATACTCTCCACAACCAAGGCTGCGGGGTCGGTGAAAAATCTGTTTATCGGTGTGAAATTGACAATCCTATTCGAACTGCCTCAGAGCGGCACCTGCCTGATATGCCGCGACGGCTATCGCAGCTCAGCCCACCATCGAAAAGGCGGAGGAAAGATAGAGCTGTAGTTGCTCCTCGGTGATAGATTCGATCATCTCGCCACGAGCCACCGAAATTTTGCCGGTTTCCTCAGACACCACGATTGCCGTGGCATCCGTCTTCTCGGTAAGACCCAACGCGGCACGGTGGCGTAGGCCGTAATGCAAGGGGATGTTTTGATTCTTGGACACGGGAAGAATGCAGGCGGCACTGTTCAAACGGCCATCTTTTAGGATCAAAGCCCCATCGTGAAGAGGGGTGTTCTTGAAAAATATATTCTCTATCAAACGAGCCGACACACGGGCATCCAAACGCTCGCCGGTGTCGATGTATTCGGTCAAATCCTGCTTACCTGCCAACACGATAAGCGCACCCGTCTTGGACTGCGACAAATGCTTGCAGGCCGTAGTAATCTGGCGAATTCGCTCATCGGCGTTATTCTCTCGCTCCTGCCGAGTGAGCAAATGGAAGGTGCTGAAACGCGCGCCCACACGATAGAAAAAGGCACGAATCTCCTCCTGAAAGATAACAATGAGCGCGACTGCACCCACGCTGATGATACGGTCGAATATGGCACCGGTAAGGTCGAGCTGCAGCACAAAACTGACTAGGAACCATACCGCTACAAAGGCCAAGATGCCCCAAAACAAGTTGCCGGCACCGGAACGGCGCAGCAAACGAAAAGTCTCATACAAAAGAACTGCCACCAACAGAATATCTATGGCGTCCTTAAAGCCAAATTCAAATGCCATTAGGATGGGTATATTTCTACATTAACGATTCGATATCTATTCTCAGCGGATTTTTGCCTTGCAGATAACACCTGTTTGGTACATATTCCATTAAGATGTATCCCTATTTCAATACAACGCTCATACTTTTTAGGCGGAACGCTATCGTATCGGTGGTTTCCTACCGGTATTTCTCTACATTCATATATATAGCAACCGCCTCGGCGGCTGCACGCACATCGTGCACACGAAGGATGGCTGCGCCCTCGGACAAGGCAACCATATTGGCAGCTGTGGTAGCATTAAGGGCGTGCTCCTGGTCGGTGTTCAACGCACGATAGAGCATTGACTTGCGAGATAAGCCCGCCAAAAGGGGCTTGCCGAGCACTTGCAGCTCGTGCATACGGGCGAGCAACTCGTAATTCTGCTCCAAGGTCTTGGCAAAGCCAAAGCCCGGATCGACGATGATATCACGCACCCCCTTGCGTTGCAAGGTGTCGATACGCTCCGCAAAGTAGGTAAGAATATCGGCCATAAGGTCCGTGTAGTCGGTATGCTGCTGCATGGTCCGGGGCGTCCCGCGCATGTGCATGAGTATGTAAGGCACTCCTAAGGCAGATACCGTATCGAACATGGCGGGATCTAAGGCGCCACCCGAGATGTCGTTGATGATATGCACGCCGGCATCCTGCACAGCACGGCGGGCAACCTCCGCCCGGAACGTGTCGACAGACAGAGTTGCTTCGGGGTAGGTTCGGGAAATCGCCGTCGCCGCCATCCGAACACGCTGCCATTCTTCCTCCTCACTCACCTCCGGCGCACCCGGCCGAGTGGAATAGCCACCGATGTCCAAAATCTCGGCACCATCCTCCAACGCACGCTCCGCTGCACGAAGCACCATCGACTCATCGGTGAGGCGCGTGGAGGGGACAAAACTATCGGGCGTGGCGTTGAGTATCGCCATGACCACCGGCCGCTCCCACGAACGGAGATGACCTGCTATATTCAGTTCCAATTTTTGCATAATGAAAACCGTATAGATATTCGATGGATATCGTACAAAGGTACAAAAAATGCGCCGAAAAGTCGTATAAAACGAAGAAAGTGGGTATATATTTTTTCGTTTTTTGTGCAAATAGCACTTTTTTTTCGTTTTTGCGGCGTTTTTGTTGGTTGAAACGACTTTTTTTTGTAACTTTGCGGGCTGAAATCGGAGTGTGGCTTGCAGAAGGGCGGAAAAAACAGGAAAACCCACGCAAGAAACCCCGAAAAACACATAGAAATAAACCCATTCAGATATGAATAAAACAATTAAGAGTCTGTTGTTAGCTTCGGTAGTAGTGCTGGGAGCCTGCAACTCGAGAGAGTTGAACACCAAAGTATCCAACACCACCGGTTGGAACTACTACGACGTGAAGACAACCAATTTTGAGGCACAAGAGGGGGTAGGAAATGTGAATCCTACCGGAATGGTCGCCATCCAAGGCGGTACATTCACGATAGGTGAAACGGACGAATTCCTGACCGCCCCGCGTAATAACGCCAACCGAGCACTGACGGTAAGTTCATTCTACATGGACAAATACGAAGTGACCAACCTGAACTGGAACGAATACCTGCACTGGCTCGAAATAGTGTATGGTGCAACCGCTCCGGAACTGATTGAGCGTGCCCGCCCCGACCACACCGTATGGCGTGAGGACCTCGCCTACAACGACCCCTACGAAGACAACTATTTCACGCACCCTGCGTTCTCGTTCTACCCCGTAGTAGGCGTGACCTGGGAGCAAGCTATGGAATACTGCCAATGGCGTACGGACCGTGTCAATGAACTGGCATTAGTGAAGGCCGGTGCGATTGTCGTACCTCCGTTCGCTGACCTGCAGCCGACCGACGACGAGGCATACAAAGACGAGTGGGAGACCGCTACGGGCTACGAGATGGACTCGTACGAAGAGGAAAGCCCCGAAGACCCGGAGCAGACCATCACAATGTATCGTCCGTCGTACGAATACATCCGCGACAAGTTTGTCTTCAACACGGACAAATACCTGCTGGACGACACCTACAACCCCGAATACGGAAAGAAACCACGCTACGACTCGTACGGCGTAGAGCGCAAAGTGAACCTCGCCGACGGTATATTCGTGACCGGATATCGTCTGCCGACCGAGGCTGAATGGGAATTTGCGGCTTACGCTCCTATCGCAGGCGAAGACGGACTGACCATAGAGGGAAAAATCTATCCGTGGTCGGGCTATCATCCACGCGACCTGAGCAAGAAAAACGCCGGACAAATGCAGGCTAACTTTGTGCGTGGCAAGGGCGACATGATGGGTGTCAGCGGCGCACTGAACGATCGCTATGTAATCACCGCTCCGGTAGATGCCTTTGCACCGAACGATTTCGGACTGTACAACATGGCCGGCAACGTGAACGAATGGGTGCTGGATGTATATCGTGAGACAAGCTACCAAGAGATGTCGGAATACAACTCGTTCCGTGGTAACATCTACACCACACCGGTGCTTGACGAGAACGGCAAATACCAAATTGACTCGTTGGGCTGCATCAAGATGACCTATCGCGGCTCAGACGACTTGCGTGACGTGAAAGACGGCGATTTTGCTTCGCTCATCAACACGGACTACCCACTGGACACCGTAGGCGTGGAGAACCTGAGCGAGGTGAAGACCGACCCGACCGATGTCCTGGCACCGCGTATCACAAAGAACACGCGTGTATACAAAGGCGGCTCGTGGGCTGACCGCATCTACTGGCTCAACCCATCCACCCGTCGCTACCTCGACCAAGACAAATGCTCGAGCAAAGTGGGCTTCCGCTGCGCTATGTCGACACTGGGCGACCAAATCCCGGGAACACCGCGTAAATAAACAAAAAAACAGCGCCGCTTCGTCCGAAAGATGTAGCGGCGCTATGCTATAGAACAAACCGAAAAAAAATATACCCATTATGAACAATCCAACCAATCTGCGCTACACAAGCGACCACGAATGGATCCGTGTAGAAGGCCAAGAGGCTTATGTAGGTATTACCGACTACGCACAATCTGAATTAGGCGAAATAGTCTTTGTGGATGTACCCACCGTAGGAGAAGTCGTTGCAAAAGACGAGACCTTCGGCTCGATTGAGGCCGTAAAGACGGTATCTGACCTGAACATCCCCGTAACCGGCGAAGTGCTGGAATTCAACGAGACACTGAACGACCAACCCGAA
>CAVKVE010000006.1:15431-21581 GCA_963659655.1 Bacteroidaceae bacterium
TTTTACCACTATAGTGGAAGCAATTTTTTACAACGAAGTGAAGCATCCGATGATTTGGAACTGCAACACAAGGCATTCATACCTCCGCAACAGAACGGCCGACGCCAACGGCGACAGACAACGCATTAAATGTATTTAGACCGTTTCTGCAACGACACAAATGATTGGAAATCAGGGGCGGACAGTAATGTGGAAACAGGCTTGCTGCCACTCGTATTTGACATAGATACGCCCCGCACGCTGCTCGTTGAGCAACACCTGCGCCAACACCAACTTGAGGTTGTCAGGCGTCATATAATCGCCCGTACGAGCGGTTTTCTCAAAGTCCGAATAGGTAAGGTCGAAAGTGGTGCCATAGCAATGGCAAGACTTGGTGACGGAATTGATATTCCCGCTCTTCTGCAAACGGCGCACATCGTCCTCCGTACGCAACACACTGCTGACATGGAAACGATAGTGCGGCAAGTCGTTGCGGGCGAGAATATCGGCAAAACCCTCGCCTATACGCTGCAACTCATCCGCCGCCTTCGGCACCAAATACGGCACGGAATGCGTCAAGTCATCCACGATGAAGTTGTCGCACGAACACACCTCACGCAGGTGGCGACGATGGTGTTGCGCCTCGTCCCTATCCCGCAACGGTGCCGCCAAACCGAGCGACTGCGCTGCCCGTATCTGGCGCGACTGATTGTCGTTAAACTGCTGCTTATAGCTGAATGTACGCCCCGGATAGGATACGAGATGGGTATCTGCCACCGATTTGTCGGCATTGCCACCGCACGAGGACAGCAACGCCAACAGAACGCACAACAAAAGCCCCACCCATGCATTGCTATGGGTAGGGCTCTGAGTTCGGTTCGGCATCAAATGCTCCATTCGAAGCCGTCCTTAGTGTCTTTGATAGAAAATCCCAACTCGGTCAGGCGATTGCGAATACGGTCGCTCGTTGCCCAGTCTTTCTGGCGCTTAGCATCGAGGCGGATACCGAGCAGCAAATCGATAGCCCCTTGGAATGCTGCCGCATGGCTGTTGCCCGCAGCCGCCTCCTCGAAACGAAGCCCGAGAACATCCACCGCATAGTCTTTCCACACCGACTGCAACTCATCGAGGTCGGCTTTGGAGATAGTCCCCTTACCGTCGTAAACCGTATTGATAGCGCGGGCGGAATCGAATAGCGCAGAGATGACAATCGGCGAATTGAGATCGTCGTCCATCGCCTCAGTGCAACGCTCACGCAGACCTGCCGTCTCGACCGTACTCTGCGCGGAGGGCGTGAGTTTCATCAAGCGGGTATATGCCTCCTGCAGGCGGGCAAAACCCTTCTCGGCTGCCTCCAACGCCTCGCTGGAGAAATCAACCGTCGAGCGATAATGCGCCATCAGGATAAAGAAGCGAATCGTCATCGGCGAGAACGGCTGCGAGAGCAACGGGTGGTCGCCACGGAAGAACTGCTCGAGGGTAATGAAATTGTTGTAGGACTTGCCCATCTTCTTGCCCGCAATGGTAATCATGTTGTTGTGCATCCAATAGCGCACCGTCTCATGCCCCAACGCAGCGCACGACTGGGCTATCTCCGCCTCGTGGTGGGGGAACATCAGATCCATACCGCCGCCGTGGATGTCAAACTCCTCGCCGAGATATTTTGTCCCCATCGCCGAGCACTCCATGTGCCAACCGGGGAAACCCTCCGACCACGGACTCGGCCAATGCATGATATGTTCCGGAGCGGCCTTTTTCCACAGCGCAAAGTCGTAGCTATGCTTCTTCTCCGCCTGCCCGTCGAGTTCGCGGGTCTCGGTCTTGATATCCTCCAAATTGCGCCCCGACAGCTTGCCATACGGAAAATCTTTGGCGTACTTCTCCACATCCATATAGACGCTGCCGTTGCTGATATAGGCATAGCCATGGTCGAGAATCTTCTGCACAAAGGCTATCTGCTCGATGATATGTCCGCTGGCGTGCGGCTCAATCGAAGGCGGCAGGACATTGAGTAGCTCCATATCGTGGTGGTAGCGATTGGTATAGTACTGCGCCACCTCCATCGGCTCCAACTGCTCGAGGCGAGCCTTCTTGGCTATCTTGTCCTCTCCCTCGTCGGCATCATGCTCCAAATGCCCCACATCGGTGATATTACGCACATAGCGCACCTTGTAGCCAAGGTACTGCAAGTAACGAAACAAAATATCGAATGTAATAGCGGGGCGAGCATGCCCAAGATGCGCGTCGCCATAGACGGTAGGACCGCACACATACATTCCGACACGCCCCTCGTGGAGTGGGCGGAAATACTCTTTCTGACGACTGAGTGTATTATAAATCTGCAACATATTGTATTGAGGCTGCAAAACTGCCCCGATTATTCTCCATTAATTGCCATTAATTACCCGTTAATGCATTATTCGGCAGAAGATTATATTTTCTCCGGGTCGAGGTTATTGCGCTCAATATCACGGAAATAGCGATAGGTGCTTACCTTCAGCTCATCGCAAGCCGCCTCGTCGCAAACAATAATTCCGTGCTGGTGCATCTGCAGCGCCGACACCGTCCACATATGCGAAATCGGCTCCTCGATGGCGTGCTGCAATGCACGCGCCTTGTTATGCCCGTTGACCATAATCAAGACCTCCTGTGCATCCATTATCGTTCCTACGCCCACCGTCAGCGCCGTCTTGGGCACTTTGTTCACATCGTTGTCGAAGAAACGCGAGTTGGCGATAATCGTGTCCGTAGTCAGTTCTTTCTTGCGGGTGCGACTCGTCAGCGACGACCCCGGCTCGTTGAAAGCGATATGCCCATCGGGACCAATACCGCCCAAGAAGAGGTGGATGCCTCCGTAGTCCTTTATTTTCTGCTCGTAGCGAGCGCACTCCGCCTGCAGGTCAGCCGCATTGCCGTTCAGGATATTCACATTCTCCTTGCGGATGTCAATATGGCTGAAGAAATTGTTCCACATAAACGAGTGGTAGCTCTCCGGATGGTCCTCCGCCAAGCCGACATACTCATCCATATTAAAAGTAACCACATTGCGGAACGACACCTTGCCCGCCTCGTAGAGCGCAATCAGATGGCGGTACATACCCAGTGGCGAGGAGCCGGTGGGCAGCCCAAGAACAAAAGGCGTACTCTCTTTGGGTGCAAATTCGTTGATTCGTTTTGCCACATAGTTTGCGGCCCACTGACTGAGCAGGTCGTAGTTGGGTTCAATAATTAAGCGCATGATAAATCGATTTTAGGTATGGGAGAACCGAAATTCCCCCGATTAGTGAATTATTTCGAAAGAATGGCAACTATCTCCTCTTCCGACGGGTTGCGAGCGACAATTGTGCCGTTAGCGTCAATCAGGAAAGTAGTCGGAATAGCCCGAATGCCATAGACATCGCAAGGGTTATATGGCTCCACGCGTTGGTCGCGCACCTGCAGCCACGGCAGATTCTCTTCCGTCACTGCCTTTTGCCAAGCCGCAGAATCACGGTCGCAACTGATGCCCAGTATCTGCAGTTTGCCTGCCGGCTGTGCATTGTATATCTCTTTCAGCACCGGCAACAAGCGACGGCACGGACGGCACCACGACGCCCAGAAATCGACCAAGACATAGTCTGTCTTACCGACTAACTCGCTGAGTGCCAACGGCGTACCATCCGCCTGCAGCGAGCATACATCGATATATGGTTTGCCTGCCGAGGTAGCCAGCTCAATGCAATAGGTCTTGTATAGGTCGCCCAGCCCCTCCGTAGCTTTTTTCTCCTCCGACATCGTATCAAACACCCGCGCCTTCTGGTCAGCATCGAGCATATAATAAATGTCTATCAGAATCGAGTCAGCGTAGGCGTCCTTCTGGTTCGCAAAATACAAATCCAACGCTTCCGTCAGGTAAGCGGTCAATATCGAATCCGCCACTTCGGTATCCTCCGTTGCCTGGAATTGCGCCTCAGCGTTCTCCGTCAGCGTGGTGTATTGTTCTTTGAGCGAAGTTTTGTTGCACGCCACAAGCGTCAGGGCAACCCATGCAACGAGTACTATTTTTTTCATCATCTGTCTTTTATTTTTAGGTGTATTGCGGGGACTATATTCCCGCACATTAATCAATCTATTTTCTCCAATACCATCGCCGAGCGAGCAGGCAGATAGAGTTTGAGCCACCCCTTGCCGTCTTGGGCGTAGAGATTGTCGTGTTGCGTAAAGTGCTCCACCGCATCGTCGTTTTGTCCGAATCCCGCAAACTGTTTGGCGTCGGTGTCGAGCAGCACGCGATATTTTCCCTCCGGCGCGAGGAATCCATAGTCGGCAAACGATTTCTGTCCGTTCCAGTTGAACACAAACAGCAAGTTGCCGCGTCGGTATGCCACCACTTGGTCGCCCTCGTTGTCCCACAGCTTGTAGATATAGGGCAGGTGCGTGCCGTTCTCGTCCTTCACCTGCGTCAGTTTCTGTCGAAGCAGATGTATCATCTCCTCATCAAAGCGATTGAGGTCGGCATAGTAGAAATTCGGATTATCGACCAAACTCCATTGACGGCGAGCGTACTTGCAGCTCCAGCCGTTCCCTTCACGCGGGAAATCTATCCATTCGGGGTGACCGAACTCGTTGCCCATAAAGTTGAGGTATCCGCCGTTGATGGTCGAGGCCGTAGCCAGCCGTATCATCTTGTGCAGCGCGATGCCACGGTCCACCATATAGGTCGAGTGCCCATGCTCGAAATGCCAATACATATCGGCATCTATCAAGCGGAAGATGATGGTCTTGTCGCCCACCAAGGCTTGGTCGTGGCTCTCGCAGTAGGAGATTGTCTTCTCGTCGTCACGGCGGTTGGTCATCTCGTAGAGAATATGCCCGGCTTTCCAATCCTCGTCTTTTACCTCCTTGATGTATTTAATCCAAAAATCGGGAATGCCCATGGCGAGCCGATAGTCGAAGCCCACGCCACCTTCTTTCTCGGGACGCGCCAAACCGGGCATCCCCGACATATCCTCTGCAATGGTGATAGCATGCGTTTTCACCTCATGAATCAACTTGTTCGCCAGCGTCAGATAGCAGATGGCGTCACCGTCCTCATTGCCGTTGAAATAGCTGCCATAGCCGTTGAAATCTTCGCCCAAGCCGTGGCTCAGATACATCATCGAGGTCACGCCGTCGAAGCGGAACCCGTCGAAATCGTATTCATCGAGCCAGAACTTGCAGTTCGACAGCAAGAAGTGCAGCACCTCGGTCTTGCCGTAGTTGAAGCACAGGCTGTCCCATGCGGGGTGCTCTCGACGCCCGCCCGTGTGGAAATACTGATAGGGTGTGCCGTCAAAATTACCTAATCCCTCCAGTTCGTTCTTCACAGCGTGAGAATGCACTATGTCCATTATCACCGCCATGCCGTGCCCATGAATATCATCTATCAGGGCTTTCAGCTCTTCGGGCGTACCGAAACGGCTCGATGCCGCAAAGAAATTCGACACATGGTAGCCAAACGAGCCGTAGTACGGGTGTTCCTGAATGGCCATAATCTGCACGCAGTTATAGCCCAATTCAGCGATGCGGGGCAGCACATTCGTGCGGAATTCTTCGTACGATGCCACTTTCTCTTCCTCCGACGCCATACCGATATGGCACTCGTAGATATAGAGTCCTCCCTTATTGGTTTTCAGCGGTTTGCGGTGTTTCCACTCGTAGGGTTTCGGATTCCACACCTGTGCCGAGAAAATCTTGGTCGTATCGTCTTGCACCACGCGCGTGGCGTAGCTCGGAATGCGTTCGCCCTGTCCGCCATCCCACTCCACCAGCAACTTATAGAGTTGCTCGTGTTTCAGTGCCGATACAGGCAGCAGCACCTCCCACACCCCGTTTTCTTTGGGTTGCAAGCGGTATTTTTCGTTTTTTGCCCAGCCGTTCATATCCCCTATGATATAGATAGCCGTAGCATTAGGCGCCCACTCACGCAGTGCCCACCCTTTCGAGGTGCGATGGAGTCCGAAATAGAGGTATCCGTCCGCCCAGTCTTTCAGCGGTGCACCGCCCGTCAGTTCTTTTTCCCGACGGATAGCATATTCATATCGCGCCTCAATAGCCTGTTCATACGGCTGCAAATAGGGATCAGTAGCCACCAATCCAAGCGTTTTCTTTTTCATCGCACTTTTCAATTAATAATTAATAATTAACATACAT
>CAVKVE010000006.1:21675-34068 GCA_963659655.1 Bacteroidaceae bacterium
TTCCCCGCTGTATGCATACCCACTATGAGATAGCGCGACCGCAGGCATAGTGTCTGCGGTCCGTTATGCATATATCGTTTAGGCGTTTGCCTTGGTCTTCACAATTATCTTACGATACTGCTTGCCCGGAGCGATACCCGGTTGGTGTGCATCGGTTGGGAAGAATACGGCAAAATGGCCTGCAGGCACCACAAATTTCGTGGTAGCCTTGTCGCCATAGAATTCTACATCCTTGCCCTCGTCATATTCTTGGGTCACCTCTTGGCAGTCTTCCAGCGACTTCCATCCCATGGTCTCATCTCCCGTCAGCGGAATTTGAATATCAATGTAGTCGTGGTGTGCTTCCATACGGCATTTGTCTTCCTCTTTTCCGTTGAAATCGAGGATATTCACATACAGGTCGTTGCCGTCCAAGTGAATTTTGCAAGCCGGAATTTCTTCCAAATCGTTTTCTTTGAAGAACTTCATGAATTGGGCAAAGCCGGGCACACTGTCGAAATACCAATCGGCGTTTTCTAATTTGTCGAGAATCATATAATGATAATTTGGTTCATATTCGTTCGAGCCGTCGTTTCTATACAAACACGCTACTCGAAACCGGTGCAAAGATACGCAATAATTTGCACACTTGCAAGATATTTAGTATTTTTGCGGGCTTTTTGGAAATAACACATATAACAATCGTATGAAAAAGATTATTTTATCGCTTGCAGCCATTACACTTATGACCACCGCATGCACCAAACAACAGAGCACGGGCATCCGTCCCGAGAATCTGGACACCACTGCCGTTGCGCAGAACGATTTCTATCAGTTCGCCTGCGGTGGATGGATGAAGAACAACCCGCTTACGGGTGAGTACAGCCGTTTCGGCAGTTTCGACAAGTTGGCGCTCAACAATCTCGAGCAGGTCAACGGTCTTATTCAGGATATTGCTTCCAAGAAGTACACCGAAGGTACTATCGAGCAGAAAATCGGCGATATCTACAACCAGGCCATGGATACCGCCACACGCAACCAACAGGGCATCGAGCCGCTCCGCAAAACCATCGATGAAATCGAAGGAATCAACGATCGAAGCGAGCTGAGCACCTTGCTCGGCAAGTCGCTTGAGTATGGTATCTGGGGCATGTATGTGGATGCTGATGCCATGAACTCGACCATGAACATCCTCAACGAGTACCAGGGCGGTTTTGCATTGGGCGAGAAGGAGTACTATTTCGATACCGACTCGGCTACCACGCACATCCGTGAGGAGTACCAAAAGCATGTGGCCCGCATGTTCCAGCTTTTCGGCTACGCCGATGCGGCAGACCGTGCCGCTACCGTGCTGCGTCTTGAGACCCGTCTGGCAGGGGCTGCGCTCAATAATGTCGAGTTGCGTGACCCGCAGACCAACTACAACAAGATGAGCCTTGCCGACCTGCAAGATTTGGTTCCGCAAGTCGATTGGAAGGCTTATTTTGCCGCTATGGAGATTGATCCGGACAGCCTCAGCGTAGGCCAGATTCGCCACCTGCAAGAGGCAGGCAAGATGCTTGCCGACGAGAGCCTCGAGGACCTCAAGACCTTGTTCTTGTGGCAGGCTATCGATGGTGCAGCCGGCTACCTAACCACCGAGATTTACGATGAGAACTTCAATTTCTACGGCAAGGTGCTGTCGGGTCGCGAGGAGCAGAGCCCGCTGTGGAAGCGTGCCGTAGGTATCGTCAATGGTACATTGGGCGAGGCTGTCGGACAGATGTATGTCAAGAAGTACTTCCCCGAGGAGAACAAGGAGCGTATGTTGGCGCTCGTCAAGAACCTGCAGCACGCTTTGGGCGAGCGTATCGAGGCGCTTGAGTGGATGTCCGACACCACCAAGGCACGCGCCATCGAGAAGCTGAACGCCATCACCATCAAGATCGGTTACCCCGACACATGGCGTGACTATACCGACCTGCACATCAGCGCATCCGTTCCTTATTACGAGAACCTGCAGCGCGTGTCCAAGTTTGCGCAAGACTACAGCCTCAGCTACCTTGGCAAGCCCGTAGATAAAACCAAGTGGTACATGACTCCGCAAACCGTCAATGCCTACTACAACCCGTCGAGCAACGAGATTTGCTTCCCGGCCGGTATTCTTCAATATCCGTTCTTCGATATGTCGGCTGACGATGCCTTCAACTATGGTGCTATCGGTGTCGTTATCGGCCACGAGATGACGCACGGATTCGACGACCAGGGCTGCCAGTTCGACAAGGATGGTAACCTGAACAATTGGTGGACCGCAGAGGACAAGAATAATTTCGATGCTCGCACCAAGGTTATGGCAGACTACTTCAGCCATATCGAGGTGGCTCCGGGCGTCTATGGCAATGGCGAATTCACTTTGGGTGAGAACATTGCCGACCACGGAGGCCTGCAGATTGCCTTCCAGGCCTTCAAGGAGAACGAGGCTGCCAAGCCTGCGGCTGAGCGTTTGCAGACCCGTGACGGTTTCACGCCCGAGCAGCGTTTCTTCTTGGCGTATGCCGATGTATGGGCAGGCAACATCCGTCCTGAGGAGATTCTCAACCGCACCAAGTCCGACCCTCACTCGCTCGGTCGTTGGCGTGTCAATGGTGCGTTGCCGCATATCGCTGCTTGGTACGAGGCATGGGGTGTAACCGAAGAGTCGCCTCTCTATGTTGCTCCCGAGAACCGTGTTTCTATTTGGTAATCCATAGCATACCCTTTCCCGCTGCGTTGCTGAAATACAAACAGCGCAGCGGGTATTTTTTCCTAACTTCTAACAATCCTACAACAATGATCAAACATATAGTATTTTTCCGCTTGCAAGACGAGGCGGAGGGGCATACCAAACTTGAAAACGCCCAAATCATCAAGGAGGGGTTGCTCTCTTTGCGCAGCAAGATTGATGTGCTTGTCAGCGAGGAGGTCGGTATCAACATCCCTAACGCCAAGAAGACGGACTACGATGTCTGCCTGATTTGCGAGTTCCGTACGTGGGAGGATGTCGACACCTACCAGAACCACCCGGAGCATCTCAAAGTAGCGGGTTACATCGCCAAGGTGCGTTCCGCTCGTGCTGCGGTCGATTACGAGTTCTAATCGCTTATTACACAATCCATTATACAGAAAAACGACTGCCCGAAGCACAAACTTCAGGCAGTCGTTTTTGTATTTACCGCTAAATTATTCTTTCTCTATTTTCAGTTCCGGTGCGATAGCCGCCAACCGGTTACAGAATTGTTCCGTATCTTCTACCGACAATCGAGCATGCTGCCCGTTTTTGAGGGTCAGAATCACATTAAACAGATCTCTACGCGAGTAGCGAATATGCACTGCCGCAATGTCCGAGATAGCGTAGGTCTTCGGACACAACTGATACAGTCCCCATACCTTCAGGCTCTTTGTTTCTTCATCCAATTTTACAAACGAAAGGATGTCTACAATAATAAAGACTGCCATTGTTACCCCAAAGATGCCCACAGAGCGTACAAACTCAACCCACTTATCTGGATAATCTATATAGATAAAGACATATTCCGTCCAAGCAAAAAGCAATACTACAACTAACCAAAACAATATATCATTGATACAAATTGGTTTAACGAATCCTTTTCTCGAAAATTTGTTGATTGATTTCATAAGACATTATAAATTTAGAGTTAATAAATTACACCTTCATACTTATTGTCATAGCGAGCAATAAATTCTTCCGGATTGGTTGAGTAATAGGTTTTCAAGGTCTTGAAAAAATACGATTCTTTGTCAATCGTTTTAGTATCTATGTTCTCAGCTACCTCCAACATTGTAGCATTCACATAGGCTTCCAACGAACAAGCCATAGCAGCAGCGAGAGAAGCCTCCGGACCACCTATAGCACCACCTATAGCCCCAAACATATCAGCGACTGCTACCTGGCGTGCTAATTTTTCCAATTCCTCTTTTCTTTTTTGCTTTTCTAACTCTTTCTCCGCATCCGATTTTTCTTTATCACTATCTTTGTTATCATCCGAATCAGAAGTGTACACAATATTGTCCGGAATTATAGATGAGGTATTCCAATCCCACAAATTAGTCCACAAATTAGCCGAATATTTTGACACTCCACATATTATCAACACAGCATTTTTCTCAGCCTCAGTTTTACCGGCGTCATAATAACCACTATTTACCTCATCTATAATACTACCTAAGTCATCTATAGACTCATTTAATACTATATACGATAATTTTTCTTTAAGTGCATCTAAATTTTTCTCATTTATTTCACCACTCTCATTTAGTGCTGCCTTCCATACTTCTTTGTAATTTTTCTCCATATAAGTATTTAGAAAATCTTTGGAGAAATCAGTTAATACATCTTCCGAAAAACCATCTTTAACAAAGAGATTGAGTTGATTGTTCGAAAAATAATCACAAAAAGCATAAATCGCAGTATTATGCGCTTTACCTGCAATCTCAAATAAAGTCACCGATTTTTCTGCTTTTTGCCTACCATGCAAATTTGCCGTTTCATCCTCTTGCACGACATTCGTCTTACAAGACACAAAACCGCTAAGACACATCACGACACTCAATAGTGTAAATAAGTAATTTTTCATACTAGTAATAAATAATTTAGTAATAAAACAATGCTCTTGAACTCAATTGTCACGGCCGTTATGTTTGAATTCAACCGCAAAGATATGCGTTTTTATTGTATTATCAAAATTATTTTTACACATTTCTGCTATTTTCTGCATTTTGCGTCATTTTGTCCGTATAAATACACAACAAATCACAAAATACATGGTTAACATCTTAAGCAATTAATGCATAATTATTCATTTATACAAATATGCATTCGCTACATCTAAAATAATAACAACAAAGCGGGTCGTCTATTGTGCATAGACGACCCGCTTTGTTAAGTTTTTTATTTGTTTATTGCGTGCTAATCGACACTTATCGCTTTGCGGCGTATTGTTCTATCAACTTTTCCACCACTTCCGGCACTCCTACCGATGCTTTGGCTTGGATATGTTCCACGCGGTCACGGTAGATACCAAAGTCGGGCGTATTGGGGTCAATCACAATGATACGCGCCGAGCGAGGCACATATTCCAGCAGCGAGGCGGCAGGATACACATTCAGGCTCGTTCCCACCACCAGCATAATATCTGCCGTCGAGGCAATGGTGCATGCTGGAGCGAAATACGGCACATTTTCGCCAAAGAACACCACATAAGGGCGCAGCAGACTGCCGTCGGGGTGCTTGTCGCCGTAGTGTTGTTCCCAACCTTCGAGCGGCACCGTAGCCGTTTCGTTGATGTTCGAGCGCAGTTTGCTTATCTCTCCGTGCAGGTGCAGCACATCCGTTGCCCCCGCCCGCTCATGCAGGTCATCAATGTTTTGTGTTATTATCGCTGTATAGGGACACGCCTTTTGCAGTCGGGCTATCGCCTCGTGAGCCGCATTCGGTTTGGCGGCAAGAATGTCTCGCCGCCGTGCGTTATAGAAATCCACGCACAGTTGCGGATTGTTCAGCCATGCATCGTGCGTACATACATCTTGAATTCGGTAGTTCTCCCATAGCCCGTCCGAGCCGCGAAAGGTTCCTAACCCACTCTCAGCGCTTACTCCTGCGCCCGTAAAAACAACTATTTTCATATTCTGTTCCTATTGGTTTATGCGTTCCGTGTTTTCCTGAAATTGCCTCAAAAAGTATGCCCGCTATGCCAACCCCTGCTGTTTTATGTACACCTGCATCTGTTTGAAATACGGCACCGTATGTTCAAAATACATCCGATACCCTTCGCACAGATAGTTCGTAGGCGGCTCCATTTCTTCCTCTTTTCCGCTGCCGGCAGTTCCCCCATTTCCGACCCATCGGAATCGATTTTTCGGGCATTCCCCATAGCATAGCTGTAGGTATTCACACACCTTGCAGCGGCTCGGCAGGTCGGCTTTTCGTTCGCCAAACGCCTGCATTTGTGGGCTGTACAGCATGTCCCATAGCGAGTCGGTCTGTATATTCCCCAAGCACGCCGATGGGGTGACAAAGTGGTCGCAGCAGTATAGGTTTCCGTTGGCTTCCAGCACGGCGGCATTACCGCATTGCTCGCCGAATATACAGGCGGGTGGCGCATAGCCCATCAGCAGAGCCAGTGTCGTGTCAAATAGTTCCACAAACACCCGCCCTCTGTCGTGGGCATACCATTCGTCAAAAATTGCGCAATAGAATCGCCCGAACGCCTCCGCCGAAACCGCAGTTTCCCGAAGCACTCCCGAACCATCTCGCTCCGTGTCGGGAGCAAACTGCAAATAAGGAGCCCCGACCGACCGTAGAAACCGATACACTTGCAGCGGTCTTTCCGCCGTATAGCCATTGATTACCGCCAGTATGTTGTAGTCCACCCCATACCGATTCAGCCGCTCCACCCCTTGCATCACCTCCTTAAAGCTTCCCCTGCCCCCTCGCGTCTTGCGGTATCGGTCGTGGCACTCCTCATCTCCGTCTATCGACACCCCCACGAGGAACTGATTCTCCGCCAGAAAACCGCACCACTCGTCCGTCAGCAGCGTGCCGTTCGTCTGTATCACGTTCGTTATCGGGTGCCCATCCGCATACTGTCGTTGCAGAGCCAGTGCCTTCTCATAGAACGAGCGCGGCAGCAGAAGCGGCTCTCCCCCATGCCAACAGAACGACACCTCTTCCCCCACCGGCGACAGAGCAATGTACTGACGGATGTATGCCTCCAATACCGCATCGCTCATCACGGTTGGCGTCACGGTTTCTGCTGTCGGCAGATAGTAGCAGTACGCGCAACCTAAGTTGCAGCGGCTCCCTGTCGGCTTTGCCATCACATAGCGGCGTAGAAAGGGCGAATAGGTATTAGTCATTGTTTTGGCGGCGATATTGGGTCGGCGTCACCCCAAAGCGTTCTTTGAAGCAGCGTGCAAAATACTTCGGCGATTGGAATCCTAAGTCGTACGCTATCTCCGATATGTTCAGATTCGGTTTGTTCAGCAGCCAGTCCGCCGCAGCCTGCAGCCGTCGTTCGGCTATCAGCTGTTGCGGGGTTGTGTCATAGATCTCGCGGAATACCAAGAACAGCCGTGTGCGTCCCACCCCCATTTGTCGGCAGAGTTGATTCACATCCAGTTCCGAGTCGGTCAGGTGTTCCGCCAGATAGTGTTCTATCTCTTCCCTGAGCAGCGCATATTGGTCGCTTGCCTGTTTGCGCAGCACCTTCTTCACGCGGCGGTTTTCCCAGTATACGATTCCCGCCAGCAGACAAGCCAGCAGCACGGCATATAGTATGTATGCCACCGTGCAGCGATACCACGGAGCTCGCACATAGATCGTCAGCACCCGCTCCGACAGCACTTTTCCAAGTGCTTCGTCGGTCACTTGCAGCCGCAGTCGATTCGTTCCTATGGGCAGGTTCATCAGTCGCAGTTCTCCCGCCTGTTCCGACAAGGTCTGCCAGATAGGTTGTCCGTCGTGTTCTATGCCGTATCGCAGCGTAAAGTTGTCCGCAAACAGGAAATCCGACGACACCACATAGCCCAGCGTCACATTGTTCTGATGGTATTGCAGCTTGATTATATCCGTATAGTTTATGGGTCGTGCAAGCACCGAGTGCGTATTTTTTGCCGCACCCGTTTGTTCCACGCTGTTGATATACAGTTTTGTGAGCAGAATATGCGGTTCGGCAACTATGTGGTGCAGATTTTCCTCGCGGAACGCCAACATTCCGTTCATCCCCGCCAGCCATATTTCGCCCGACCGTGTTGTGCAGACGCCTCCGTTATAGAGCGACGACAGCGGCATGTACGGTCCAGGAGTATAGTTCGATATATGCTTGTTTTCGGGGTCAATCAGCGTAAATCCTTGCGTCGTCACGGCGAGTATATGTCCCGCCTGCGTCAGCATCATGTTCCGAATATAATTATTCTGCAGCCCTCCCTGTTCGTGCGACAGCACCGTGGTCTGTTCGTTTTCGGGCGAATATACCACCACTCCGTTCCCGTCCGAACCAATCCACAACCTGTGTTGCGGGTCGAGCAGCAACTTTTCTATGCTTGTGCAGGGCAACGCAATCGTGCGCAGCGAGTGGTCTTTCAGGTCGTAGGCGAGCAGTTTCTCGCCGCCTAAGTAGAGCGTATCCCCATCCCGTTCCATGGCCACCACTTTGCGCATCACTTGCGTCAGCGTGTCCGACACTATCGAGAAGGTATGCCTCTCGCTGTCAAACGCATACACTCCGTTGTGGGTTCCCAGCAGCAGCGTATCGCCCATCGGCACAATGGCTCGCACGATGTGGCTGCCGTAATGCGCAGTGGGCAGCGTGTATTGCGTCATCTCAAGCGTCGGCAGGCTCAGGCAGTATAGTCCGCCGAGGTGCGTACCCAGATACAATTTGTTTCGTTCCTTGTCGAAATAGTACGACTTGATGTTGGGGGTGTCAAAGGTATGGAGTATCTCGCCCCGTGCCGATACAATGTATAGTCCGCTTCCTTCCGTCATCAGGCAGAACGCCCCGTCGGGCAGTTCCAATATCGAACTTATCACCGGGAACGATTCAAAGGGCAGCGAAATATGCCGATAGAAATCGATGGACGGATTGAAATACGATATTCCGTCAAAATAGGTTCCTACCCACAGGTTCCCCACCCTGTCGCCATAGAGGCTCCATACCGATTGTCCTTTCAGATAGGCCTCAGCGGTCGATACACATTGCAGTCCCACATCCGTACCGATCCACAAGTGGTGCGACCGGTCTTCGTACACGGCCCGCACAAAGTTCGACAGCAGTCCCGTTTCGGTGTTGTAGTGTTTCTGTTCCGTGGGCGAGAGCGCATAGAGTCCGTCAGACCAAGTCCCCACCCATATTGTATGCGCCGAATCTTCATAGATGGCCGCTATTTGGCTTCCTAACGCATAGTGTGCCGACGGCAACGCATTCCATCGGTTTCCGTTCCGCAGTTCCGCCCCTTCTATGTGGGAGAAGCACAATAGGTGTCCTCTTTCCGTGCCTATCCACAGCCTGCCTTGGCATAGTGCCACCTCGCACACTCGCCCGCACGAATCCGCCACGGCGCAGAGCGTATCGACTTGTCCTGATTCGGGCGCATAGTGATACACTCTGTTTTCCGCCGCATAGAGCAGCCCTGTCGAGGTAGCCGTCATCGTTTGCGGTCGCATGGTCGGTGCTACTATGCGTGATAGCGTAGCCGTATGCAGGTCATAGCAGTTGATTCCGGTTGTGCGAATATAGATACGCCCCGCCTTGTCCCCGCATATCTGTTCCACGGTGGGCGAGAATAGCGAGCAGGTGTCGGTCGGGTCAGGGTTGAACACCTGCATATCCGTTCCGTCGTAGCGAGCCAGTCCCTGCCGTGTGGCGAACCACATCATCCCCTCCTCATCTTGATAGATGCTCACCACCGACATCTGCGGCAGCCCTTCGGCCAAGCTGATCGGTCGAAAGAAATAGTCTGTGGCTCGGCTGCTCAGCGCCAAGCACACGCAACTAATCAAGATGAGTATTCGTTTTCTCACAGAGGCAATAGTTCTATAGTTGTTCCCATGCCGTGGCAGCAGGGGATGGTCAATTGCGTTTCCTGTCCCTTTACTTCCGCCGTCGGCGCCGTATAGGTCGAGTCGGTCGGATAGTCCGCTGCCGATTGGGCTATTTTCCATTTTCCGGGTACGGACAGTTTCAGCCGGCTTGTTTTCGAGGGGTCATCTTTCCATTTGTACGAATAGATAATCCGCTCTTTCCGTTTCCCGTTCTCGTCGTAGCTCTCGTCCGCTTCCCCTTCGTACAGGTGCAGATCGGGGTCGCTTGCTCGGAGTGTCATGCCTTTTTCCGTCGTTTGCGTGAATAGCAGGCAGGGCAACGAGTTACCAAACGCCGCATTCGGTTCAAACAATATGTATGCCACCATTCCGCTTTCCGTATCTTTCACAATGTGCGCCATCGAGTCCGCTTGCAGCACGCTGTACGAGGCTTTCACTTCTTTCTCGGTCGGTATCGTTTCCGGTTGCACCACCGCCACATATTCATACCGTGCATTTTTCGGAGCTATTCCGTGCGACAAGGCCGCCATTTTGAAGTACCCCGCCGTGGGGGCATCCGTTTCCTCGTGGCGGGAGTGTTGCAGTCCGGTGCGCACATAGAGCGAATCCGAGAACGAGTAGTAATAATTGCCGAATCCATCGGACAATTTTCCTGTTTCGGCAGGTGCATTTTCCGCTGCCGTCACTTGGAACAGGGTCGTTTCGGTCGGGGTTTGTGCCGTGCTGCAGATATTCGTGCCGATGCAGATGATTCGGTTCTCAAAGCAGAATACCGACTTGCGTGCATGCAGCGACCCGTCATATTTGTCGTGGCTGTGCAGTTTCATGCCCCACGCACCTTGTCCGTTCCACGACAGTCCGTTGCAGAACGACTCGTCGCTTTGCAGCATCTCCTCAAATCCCGCATTCACATCCGCATTTTCAATCTTCGCCCGCAGCGAGTCGATAGGCACTACAATAGCCGTCGTGCCGGGGATGTGCGCCCAGTCGAATCCCTCCTGCCGATAGCCGGAGCCGAAATTCGAAATCGGGTTGCCCGAGCCGAGTATTTGCACATTGCCGTAGTTCAGATACCGCCCGTATAGGTTGCACCCTTCGTAGGTTTCCGTGTTCCAAATATAGCGACTGTGTCCTTTTATGGCCACCATCCAGTCGCCTCGGCGCTGCACTTGCAGACACGAGTACGGATACGACCAACTGCCTGTCGGGGCAGCCTCCGCTTCGGTCAGTCCTTCGCGGGCATATTCTTTCAGATATTGCCGTGTCGGCAGTTTGCTTGTGCTGTCGTTGCGGTCGCGCGTCAGTCGCAGATACGCCCCTGCAAGGTCTTTGTCCACCGCCTGTTTTCCGTCCGGGCTGCCACAAACCGACAGCAGTCCGTATTGGCTCGGTATCAAGTGTCCTTTTCCGTCGGGGTGTCGTCCCGATAGAGAGAGCGGCCAGGTCAGCAGGTTGCAGTAGATACGCATGGCGAGCAGCGAGTTTTTGAGTATCGTATGGCTTTCCTCGCTGATAGCCCAAGTCGTTCCGTGCAAGAAGTAGAGCGCATCCACTGCCCCGGTCAGTCCGCCCACAGCGTAGGCGGGGTAATGGTTGCAGTGGTGGAAAATCGTTCCGTCGGGTTTGAAACTGCCCGACAGTCCGTCGCTGTACTTGTATCCGTTGTCCACCCAGCGTGAGAACGCCGAGAGTGCGCGCACTTGCGCCTTTGGATCGCTCATCATCAGAATGCTCATCAGTCGTCCCTCAAGGCTTGTATTGAATGCGTCAATATCCATGCCAAGCACGCTCGGAGCGTGTTTTATTTCGCCTGCTCCGCTGAACCATTCCATGGCTTGCTGCACCTCGTCGAGCAGTTGCGCTTGCTGCAGCGGTTCCCGCATCAGATACATGGCGGGGTAGAACAGTCGCATGCTATAGCCTAAGTGGTGCAGCGTTCCCATGGCGCTTCCCGCCTGAAAACCTTG
Organism: Bacteroidaceae bacterium; assembly: GCA_963659655.1. GTDB lineage: Bacteria > Bacteroidota > Bacteroidia > Bacteroidales > Paludibacteraceae > Colicola. The sequence goes on from CAVKVE010000006.1 coordinate 33,202, forward strand.
GTCGAGCAAGTGGCGTGTCAGATGAATAAACATCGCACGGAGCGAATCCGTTTCCGCTGCCCCCGCTATATTGTTTTCCGTATCTTTTTCCGCATACCGATACGCCACTGCCAAATCGTATAGCAGCTGATTGGCACGGCTCAGTCCTCCTGCCCCTATTTTCTGCGTGTAGGAAGTAGTCTTGTCCCAATGCTCGTACGCCTCTCCGTAGCGTTCAAAGAATATGGGCAGTCCCTGTTTGGAGTCCAAATCATAGACCGCATACCGAGCCGCAAGCGTGGGCAACGATTCGGCCTTGCTGCGTGACGTGAGCAGGTGTTTGTCCATCCGCTTTTGGATGGTACGAATGTCCCGTTGCTCTTGTTTGGTCACACGCTCCGGCAGTGGAAGGTCGTAGTCTTGTCGCCACGAGCGCAGCAGCACGAGCCAGTGGTTTTCCGTGCGGGGGTTGATGTAGGGGGCTTGCACATCGGCCGTGTGGTGTCGCACGTCTTGCAGCGAAGAGAGAATGATGTGGTCAAGATACATCGCCCCCTTTTTGCTTGCTTTGGGCGCGTAGATTCGCAGCTCATCCATGCCCTCTTCGGGTGTGCCTTGCATATCTCGGCGGAATGCTAACCACCCGCCCCGCCAACCGGTGAATTCGGCGGCATAGTTAAACCAGCAGCACACTTTCCCTTCTCGGCGGAATTCAAACCGAATGGAGTCCTGCAGCGGTTGTTCCAAATAGACCCAGAAAACAAAGGAATAGACGCTATTGTCCGTATTGACGGTCTTTTTGCGTTCGTAGGCTATCGGTTGTTTTATCGACAGGTAAGTTCCTTTTTTCCGCCACTGATAGCACAGCGAGTGTTTCCCGTGCTTATA
>CAVKVE010000006.1:34444-35968 GCA_963659655.1 Bacteroidaceae bacterium
AAAATCAATCCTTGTGCAAGGAACGCAAGAGAGCTTCCAGGTAGTAGTAGTCTGCATAGTTGATAGGCACGTCTATCTCGCCGCCGAAGGGCAGTGCCCCGACCGAGTGCATAAGCAGGAAGTTCCCGTTTGTTCCGACCAGCGCCAAGTAGGCGGGCGACGAGAGCGACTGCATGATACGGTCTGCCGTCTGCTTATATTCCGGTATCCATTCGCTCAGTTGATAGAGGGCCGATGCCGTCACCGCCGCTGCCGACGCGTCACGGGGAGCATTCGGAATCGTTGGATCATCGTAGTCCCAATAGGGCACCAAGTCTTCCGGCAGGCGTGGATGAGAGAAGATGAAGTTATAGATGTGCCGGCACTGCTCTAAATATCGCTCATCATGCGTGTAGCCGTAGCATATAGCATAGCCATAGAGGGCCCATGCCTCCCCGCGTGCCCAGGTAGAGGAGTCCGCATAGCCCTGTGCGGTACAGCAGCGGCGCACCCCGCCCCGCACCTTGTCGTAGTCTACTACATGGTAGCAGCTGTAGTCGGGACGGAAGTGATACTTCATCGTGGTATCGGCGTGGCTGATAGCCATCTCCCTAAACGACGAGTCGCCGCTCAGTTCGGTCGCCTTAAACATCAGCTCGAGGTTCATCATGTTGTCTATAATGGTGGGGCACATCCAGCCTCGCTTCCCCTGCCATCCCCGATCCTCGTCCCACGACTGGAACACGCCTGCTGCAGGGCGGAAGCGAGTGGCGAGCGAGCGTGCAGACTCGATGATGACAGCAGCATAAGCAGGGTCGTGTGTGACGGTATAAGCCTGCCCATACGAGCAATCGATCATGAAGCCTATATCGTGGTGCCACTTCAGGTGCTGAATGCTATCCAACGCCAAGGTATAGCGTGTGGCGTAGGGAAGGTACTTCTCGTCGCCGGTCAAGCGATAGAGCTCCCACACCGTGCCGGGAAAGAAGCCGGAGCACCAGTCGTCAATAGGGATATATTGGATAACGCCATTGACCACCGAGCGGGGATTGAGGACTTGAGTAGTGTCCTGCTCCACGAGTGCTATCTGGTAGTCTATCTGCTGCTGGGCAGTGGCGATGATATGATCATAGGGAAGGGTATTCCGGGGTTGCTGACATCCTGCCAATGTGCAGGCAAGAATAAGCACGGAGAACAACGATTTCTTCATAAGATATAGGATATTTGTTACTTGATATATAGAGTATTATTACTCGATGTATATAGCATCATTACTTGATGTATATAGTATCGTTACTTAATGAACTTGAGATAGGAGCGGCCGGCTCGGCAAATATAAGCACCAACCGGAAGGGTATCGAGGGGAATGGTACAGCTGCGGCTCGAGGGAGCAACGGCGCAAGTATGGACCAAGCTGCCGTCTGCTGCGTAGAGCGATACCTGCTCCACAGAGGTTTCTTGCCAAGTGATATGGAGCATGTCCCCGCAATGCAGGATGCGGCAATCGTTGGCCACGGCTGCGTCTATGGACATGGCAGAGCCCGG
>CAVKVE010000006.1:36305-41779 GCA_963659655.1 Bacteroidaceae bacterium
ACCCATGAGTAGGTGGCGTCGGTCTTGGGCTCGAGGTTCGGATTGCAAGCCGCAAAATAGTGCGTCTGCGAGGCTGCATCGTAGGTATCCGTCAAGAGATGTTGGTTCGTCGTGGAACGGACTATGCCATACGACAAATTCTGCGCTGCCGAATAGAAAGCATAGCCTATTGTATTGCCACAGCCCACGGCATGCACCGAGCCGTCTTGCTGATAGATGGTATAAACCGTGCCGGCATCCATCTGCTTCGCCAACGATGCCATCGCCTCTGACGAGGTGGCCGGCACAACCACAAAGGCATACTGCTTGTCGTTGCACTTGGAACCATGGTTGATGTACGCCTTGGCTGCCGTTGCCGTCGTGGTGGGCGACTGATAGTCCGCTCCCGTCTCCTTAGGCGTGGTCTGCGAGCCATAGATGACCTGCACGCCACTGTTGGTAGCGGGCAGATAGTAGCCCGTGCCGGTCGGCGTGAGCAACCAATTGGAGCCTGCAGGCAGCGTCTCGGAATAGGTAGATTTGACCTCTGTACCATTAACCACCAACGCTCCCGAACCCGTTGAAATCAGGGATTGGAACAGGTTGGTCGCCGTGATGCGATCGTCGGAATAAGTCCCCGAAGAATTGATATTGCTGCCCAACGCAACGAGAAGGGTATCGAAAATGAAGACCGACTTGTGCGCGGTGAGATTGGTCGGAGTAAAGAGCGTCGCACTACCACCCCAACGGTCGGTTTGGCTCAGATTGGCGGCAAAAACGCCCACTTGGTCATCCGCCAAAGCGCCCGCAAAATTCGTCCCATTGCTATACTGATCCATACGCTGCGTGAGATTGCTGTTGGGCATCATCTCCGCCCACGAGGTGTAATGCACCGTGGTCGCACCCGGAACGACATTCCAATCCCAACCGCCGCCCGTGGTGTTGGTCGGATAGCCGCTGGCGGCAAGCGAGGTACCTGCATACATGACCTCAAGCGAACCGTGACTCTGGTAGCGGCCAAAACGATTCTCCTTGCTATAGATCTCGGCACCCCAAAACTTGGAGGTCGGCGCACGCATGGTTGCCACCCAACTGCCGTGGCGTACGACCGCTATCGGGCTATAGTTGAACTGATAGACGCCATCGTAATTATTGCCGATTTCATCGGTATATTCTGCCGTCTGGAAGAAGTAATTATAGGCTTTTTTCAGCTCGGTCTGCACCTCCGGATAAGCATCGCCCGCAGCAATCAAATTTTTGAATTGCGACTTGGTGAAGGTAATCTTGCTGCCTGCGGCAAACGGATTGCGCCCCGAAAGGGAATTGGCATAGAAACGATTGTCGCCCGTGCCGCCCGTCGCCATCGTATAGAGCGACAAGACCGCCTCCGCAAAATGGGTGTATGCCGTCTCGGACAAAGCAAACTCGGTGTTGCGCATAGCATAGACTCCTGCCACAAAGGTCTGATAGGCATACATATAATTGTTATAGTGGCTGTTGTGGTGGAAACCCGTGCCATCCGGCTTGAGCATATCGCCCCCACCCGGCACATAATCCATCGAGCGATTCATAAACCGCTGCACGGCATGCAAATCACGCACCGCCACCTGTTTATCAGGATTCTGCGACACCGCCTTATACATATACGGCAAAAAGAGATAGACCACATCCGAAGAAAGGTTGCTAAGATAGGAATCCTCCGGATAGTAGCACATACCATAATAGGAGAGCCACTTGATAAGCTCGATGACTTCGGCCTTTTGGCGGTCGTTGCAAGACGGCAAAATGGACACAAAATAGGGAATGATGGTACGCGGCGCCGTATAGGAATTGCTGGCAAAAGCAATCGGAGCACCCGCACCCAGACCCTGGTCGAGCAAAAGGTCGAGATAGTCGTCAAAGGCTTTGGAAATTGCCTCGACACCCTTTAACTTGCCGCCTGCAAGATTCTGCAAACGCGCGCCGATCACAGTGAGCGAATCGGTGGTAAGCCCTGCAGCGGAGGTATTCAAGATAGTGCCATTGAGCAAGGTGCCATCGGCATTTCGCACCACTTGGATGTTGTTATTCACCCAGTTTTTGGCTATGACAGCCTGCGGGGCATTATAGGAAGCCGAATCCTTCACACGACTGATAACCGTCTGCAAATCAGCCAATTCCTGCGCGGTAGGCTCCGTCAGCGGAATGTCGATCGGATTGGCATAGAGCGAGAGCGGCTTGGTGTTGTTCGTCATATAGGCGGCATCGAGCACCCACTGCGTACCCGGCACACGCTTGGTGTCGGTTGTGGCATTGAGCGATACATCATCGAAGCAGATGGTACGGCTCTGGGAATCAGTCGGATAGAGCGTCATGCGAATTGCCGAGATATTGACCGAAGAAGTGGAAGCGTACTCGGAATAGGCACGATTGAACTCTCGCCAGCCCTTGTAGTTGCACACCATGCGTGCCGTGCGGCGAGCCACCGTACCATTCAGGAACTCGATGATCAGCGTGTCGTTGGTGGCCTCAGGCAGGTATATCTGCATGAAGCAACTGTTGGAACTGGTGGTGGAGAACTGCGTAAAGCCCTTGACAAGCAGCACGGATTTGCCCGACGCTGTCCATTGAAGGCTCTGTTTGCCCTCCTTATAATGGTCCGTGGTGAGCGCAAGCGTACCCTGCTGTGCCGACCAATTGGTGTAGTCCGACTCGAATGTGTAGGACTGCGCCACAGCCAGCACGGACACGGCAGACACCGCAAAAAGCGATAGGAGCCTATTCATAAATCACAAATTTGTAGGTTCGAGTCGTGTTCTTTTGTTGCACAAAATTAGCGTTCGCCGCATAGAAAATCAGCGTATATTCGCCCGTCTCGGAGAAAGTGAAATCGTACTCATCGACATTGAGATAGATATTCTTGATAGCCACCGAGACCGAACTGTCGTCCTGACCGAGCGGAATATAGATGGCACGCGTGAGCAGCCAATCCTCGTTGGCAGCCTTCTGCGCCATATTTTGGCGATACTTGATGGCTGTCAGGTCGGACAAATCCCACTCCTCGGCATTCGAACCGGTGTGGTAGGCTGCCGAATCGGGCGTGAGGCGGAACATATCGAATGCCATCCATCCCATCGAACTCATATCGGTGGTGGAGCTGACGGCACCGGTCTTGACCAAACGGCTCTGAATCTGCAAATCGGACAGCGTGAACATCGGCTGCTTGCCCGCATCGGCATGATAACGGAACGCAAGCGTCAGCTTTTGCCCACGATAGGGCGTCAGGTCAATCTCGTTGTACACGGCCTTGTTTAACTCTTCCGCCCATGTAATTTGGTTGGTCAAATCCGTCCAATTATGCGTGCGCAAAGCCACCGAATCGGCATGCGCAACGGACTTAGAAAGTCCGTTGAAATCGGGAGAAATCAACAGCTGGATGTTGTCATTATTCTGATTCCAACTGAAGGTGTGGTTGAACTGCAGCGACGGACGGGTCTCGTTGAAGATGTTGTAGGTCAGCGAGATGAAATCCGGCTCGCCCGAAAAGAGGAACTTGACGCTTGTACCTACGGGAGCGGTAAAGGAAGTGTCGGAAATCTGCCGCACCGAATCGTTCGCCGCCACCGAAACAGAAAATTTGAGCGACTGCTTGAGCGCATCCTGGCAGGCAACGGCCATCGTTGCCACCAAGAGAAGCACTATATATCGTATTTGTTTCATAAGATGTTTGAGATTAGAGCGCTGAGCCGGCTGACCACATTGCTATCTTTGGGTAGGCGCTGCGCTGTTAGAAGTTAAACAAATTACCACCCCGGATTGTTGCTCGTAATCGCCTTATTGATAGAGATTTCCGAATCGGGGATAGGGAAATAGTTGTAGGCGGAGCTGACATCGTAATAGTCGGCGGCATACTGCTGGTAAGCACTACCCCAACCGATCTGATTGACATAGCCCTGCATATCACGCATATTGCTTACAAAATCGCCCCAACGAATCAAATCCCAACGACGCAATGCCTCGAAGCAAAGCTCCATAGCCCGCTCGTCTTTGATCTTTGCACGCAACTCGTCCTGCGTCAGCCCCGTTGGCAACGGATCGACATTGGCACGCGTACGCACCATATCAACGCAGGTGTATGCTAACGAAGTAGGTCCGTTGAGCTCGTTCTCCGCCTCAGCCAACATAAGCAGCACATCGGAATAACGCAAAATAGGGAAATTGATAGGCGTGTAGTTCTTGTTCTTGGGCGCCACCTTCTCGTACTCGCGGCGGTACTTGGCACAGCAACGGGTCTTGTTGTTGGTGCTGGTGGTCTCGCCATCTTCGGTGTAGGTATAGCCTGCAGGAGCCACATACTCAGGGCGCAACTTGCCGTAATAGAACTTGCGACCCGTCACGCTCTTGACCCCATCAATCGTGCTGGTGGTGTAGGTGAACGGCGAGATATTCCAATCGCAGCGAGCAGTGTCTTGGTTCTCCTCGTAGAGCTGATAGAGCTTGAGCGAATTGTAGACAAAGCCATACGCATAGCCCGGATTGGCAAGCCCCGTTTCCTCGACATGGGTCGTGATACCCACCACATTGTCGGTCAGACCCAAGCCAATGCAGTTGCCGATACGACCTGCAGCCGCTTCCGCACCGCTGTTGTTGCCCGTCTCGGCAACCTCCCAGAGGCTCTCTATTGCCCCCGTGCTGTTGTATTTGTCCTCGCAGTAGTCGAGGAAAACACGGCTATACGGCTTTGCCAGATTGCAAATACCGCTCGAATAGACCTCGTTTGCCCAACGGCGTGCCTCACTGAAGCAGCTGTCGCGCCATGCCTTGTCGGGCGTCTGGTTATCACGATAGCACTCGCCCGCGCGGAACAACCACACGCGTGCCAACAGACCCTCAACCGCCGTCTTCGAAAGAGTCTCGGGCGTGGTGATGTCTGTAATCTCGGACAGCGACGGAAGCGCTGTCGTCATATCGGTGATTATCTGATTGTAAATCTGCTGTTTATCGGTGCGGGGACGGTCTTGCCCCGTGACGGTCTTGGTCGATTCGAGCACAAAAGGTACATCGCCCCAACCCTGCACGAGGTGGAAATAGTAGAATCCCCGCAACGCCATAGCCTCCGCCTTGGCACGCTTGCGTACTGCCTCGGAGATAGCGGTGTTGTTATCCACATTCTCCAGCATCATATTCGCACGGTTGATGCCTTGATAGAGCAGTTTCCAATACTCGCTCAGGTAGGCATCACCACTATTGGTGTTGGCGCACATCATACAGGTGGGCGCCGTACTGCGCTGATAGAACGAGAGGTCGTCGCCACCGCTGATATAGAGAGGATAGTAGTTGCCGTAGAAACGCTCCTGCATGATAGGACTATAGACGCCCGTCAGGAAGCTGTTTAATTCGGCTTCGGTGTTGAAATAGGTGTCAGGCACCAAGGAGTGCGGCTCTTTGTCGAGAAAACTGCAACTCGCCAGCAGGCTCACGCCGAGCGCCACGCCCCATATACATATATTGTTCTT
>CAVKVE010000006.1:41818-47349 GCA_963659655.1 Bacteroidaceae bacterium
ACCAAAATTGAACGACATAGCGCGCGGATAGGACGAGAAATCGAGCCCCGGCGTCAGCGCAGAAGACTTGATAGACACCTCAGGGTCGTAGCCCGTGTAGCGTGTCCATGTCCATACATTCTGTGCGCTGAAATAGATACGCGCCTTGCTGATATGCGCTTTCTTGGTCAGTTTCTGATCGAAGGTGTAGCCAATCGAGATGGTTTTCAGACGCAGATACGAGCCGTCCTCAATCAAGCGTGAAGAGAACACCTTGTTGGAGCTGGAGTTGCTCACCACGGGAATATCGCTGGTCGGATTCTCCGGTGTCCAACGGTTGGCGTAGGTGGCATACATATTCAGGTCTTTGTTTTTCGTACCTGTCTCGAAGAACAACTTGTTGGCATTGAGAATATCGTTGCCGTAGCTCCACTGGAAGAAAACGCTGATATCTACGCCATAGAACGAGAAGTTGTTGGTGAAACCACCCGTATGCTTCGGCTCGCCGCGACCGATAATGGTCTGGTCGTTGGAGTCGATGACGCCATCGCCGTTCAGGTCGGCATAGCGGGGATAACCCGGCTGCGTATTGTTCTCCGAAGCAAAATGGGGGATACCCTCTTTGAGCGTATAACTGCCCTCGCCGCCATCGAAGTCTTCGTACTTATAGGTGCCTTCATACACATAGCCATACATCATTCCGATGGGGTAGCCCACCTTGGCAATATAGTTGGCACTGGTGTAGTTTTGGTCGAATCGAGCGTTGGTCAGCATTGCCAACTGATTCTCCGTCAGCGCCAGCACCTTGTTGCGGTTGAAGGCAATGTTGAACGACATATCCCAGAGGAAGTGGCGTGTCTTGACGGGCTTGGCGTTCATCGTGATTTCCCAACCCATATTCTGCACGCTACCGATGTTCTTGGTGGCAGTAGGATAGCCGCTCGAAGGTGCCATATCGGCAGCCAGCAACAAGTCGTCGGTTATCTTACGATACCAGTCGACCACAAACTCGAGTCGGTCGCTGAAGAAGCCCAAATCGAGACCCGCATCCATCTGCGTGGTGGTTTCCCATTTCAGGTTCTCGTTGGCGAGCGATACCGGCACAACGCCCGTGCTGATGGTATTATTCGTGCCGTAGACGCCCGAATAGATACCGCTGCTCAGTGCCTTGAGCTGTGCCAACTTGGCATACGAATCGTACTCGCCCACACGGTTGTTACCCGTCTGTCCCCAACTGAAGCGCAACTTAGAATGGCTCAGCCACGGCTGCGTCACTTTCATCCACGGCTCCTCGCTGATAGACCATGCCGCCGAAACGGATGGGAAATAGCCGAACTTGTGTCCTTTCGCCATCTTGCTGCTACCATCGGCACGGAAAGTGGCGGTCAGGTAGTAGCGCGACTTGTAGTCGTAGGAGAAACGCCCGTAGTAGGAGAACATGGTCCAATCGGTCTCGCCCGAAGTAATCGTGTTGGGCGTACCGTCCTGCATACCCGCCATGCCCAGCGATTCGTACGGAATCTGCGTGGTCATCATCGAGTAGTACTTATATTTCGAGCCCTGCAAACTGAGACCCGCCATCACGCTGATATTGTGCGCCTTATTGACTTGAGTCTGATAGGTCAGGTAGTCCTCGTTCAGCCAAGTGTGGCGCTCGTAGTCGCCGTAGGTGGCATTCACCTTGTTGGTCGAGGTAGGCATACCGTAGCGGGTGCTGCTGTTGTTGAAAGTCTCCGACTTCTTGTTATATATGGTGTAGCCGCCCGTAGCACGCAGTTTGAGCCCCTTGATGAACTCGTACTCAAGGAATCCGTTGAACTGTGCGTTGTGGGTACGCCCCATGCGGTACTCGTTCTGCAACGACTTGATCGGGTTGAAACGATAGTCGTTGTTGGCGTTCACATTATCATCCGTATCCGAATCGAGCAGGTTCGAGAGCGGTGTGCTCGGTTGCGTGGTCGGACGATAGCCCCAAACGGAATAGAACAAGTTGTTCATACCGCTGTATTGGCTCTGCGAGGGCGACGAGCCATTGGTCGTAGCGCAACTGTAGTTTGCTTTCAGGTTAATGGTCAGGTGATTTTTCTTCACATTCAGTCCCAAACGCCCTTGGAATCGGTTATAATTGCTGTATTTGACAATACCGTCCTGCCCGAAATAGGACACCGAAGCGTTGTAGCGAGCCTCAGCCGTACCACCCGTGAGCGACACACTGTGGTTCTGCTGCCATGCATTGCGGAAGATCAGGTCTTGCCAATCGTATTGGTCGGCACCGATATAGTCGTCGAGCGTCACCCGATAGTCGTCTGGCTTGTCTGCCAAAAGCGAGGAAAAATAAGTATTCGGAATCGAGCCGTATTCGTTCAAAAGGTCCGATTTCAACGGGAAATAACTGCTCTTCGATTGAATTTCCGAGGTGGTGTAAATCTCGCTCTGCAACTTAACGAACTCGTAGGCGTTCATCATCGGAATGGTGCGCGAGATATGCTGAATACCAAAACTTCCGTCGTAGCTGATTTGCGGTGCGCCGACGCTACCCTTCTTGGTAGTAATAATCACGACGCCGTTTGCGCCACGCGAACCGTAGATAGCAGTGGCGGAGGCGTCTTTCAGGATGTCGAGGCTCTCAATATCGTTCGGGTTGATGGCTGAGGCTATGCTCGCGTCCTCCACAGGGAAACCATCCACCACATACAGCGGCGAGTTGTCCTGCGTCACGGAGTTGTTACCACGGATGACAATGTTCATCTCGCCGCCGGGCATACCCTCCGCCGACGATACATTCACACCCGCCACACGACCGGCAAGGGCTTGGTCGAAACTCGGCACGGCAGCCTTCAACATATCCTCCATGTTGGCTTTTGCCACCGACCCCGTCAGGTCGCGCTTGCGCACATCTTGGTAACCGATTACGACCACCTCGTCAAGGGCTTGTTTGTCCTCGTGCAGCCCAATCGACATCGGGCGTTTCAGGTTCACGGGCACCTCTTCGGTCTTAAAACCGAGGTACGACACCACAAGCACATCTTTTGCGCCTGCCATAAGGCTGAATTTTCCGTCAAAATCGGTCATCGTACCCGTCGATGTTCCTTTGACGAGCACATTCACTCCTATCAGCGGCTCTCCCGAGTCGTCCACCACCGTACCCGTTACGAGCGATTGGGCGTACCCGACCGCACAGCCGAGCAGGCAAAGGAGCAAGGTTAACAATTGTTTTCTCATATTTTGGTATAAGTAGTAAATGTTTCGGATTTAAGGTCAAGTCACCCCTTTCGAAAAGTCATCTTTTCGAAAAAAAGAAAGAAAAAAAGGATGCCGCCACCCACTTAGGCGAGCGACATCCTTACATATCGTTTAGCGAACTACGGCTTTGCAGCGAGCAGCCTCTTGGCGAACCACATACATGCCTGCTTGCAGCGAGAGATTCATGGTCGTTGCGGTAGCGTTTTGGCGAACCACCAACTGTCCGTTCAGGTCGTATACCTCTACCATTTTGCCGCTCTCGAGTCCTGACAGACAGATACCGTCTTGCGTGTTCGTATAGCGGAGCGTAGCCGAAGCAGTGTTGTCAATGGCCGTCTTCGGTGCCCATTCCACTACCGTCAGCAGCAGCGGCTCGTATACCTTCATGCGCAGCGCACCTTCCTCGTTCAATTGGTCGGATACATCGATCGTTTCGCCATCAAAGGTCAATCCTCCGTCGGTCGATTTGGTAGCCGTCACCTTGCTGGCAGGAGAGCCGGCAGTGTTCAAGAAATACAAGTACAGCTCGCCGCCGTAGAGCATATTCAGCTCCGTCTCACCGGCAACTTTTACACCACTCTCATCATATACAGCCCCCTCTTCTGCGTTGTATGCGCCAATCTTCACTACATAGTAGCTCAGCTCGTAGGCGCCCACATCGGTCTTGCCGCCTTGCGGACGGTTGTCGCCGTTGCGGTCGGTGCTGACAGCTGCATTTTCCTTACCGGCATTCACGAGTGGCGAGGTGCTGTTCAGTTGCAGATCGACGCTGTCCAATTCGAGCGCATAAATGATGCTATCCGCACCCAGTCCCGAAGGAACTGCACCGATAAACGAAGCCACGCGTCTGAATTTCGGGCCCATGATTATCTTGTTGCCCGGCTCAGCCTCTTCCGGCAACTCATAGTCGCCGTTCGATTGATTGGAGTAGAACTGTTTGTTGGTGTTCACCACTTCTTCATTATCCGTCAACACCCAGTTTTTATCCTCTGGAATAGGATTGTAAGTATAGTTGTACAGCACTTTCAGATCGCTCACAGCCACACCGGAAAGACTGGTAGGAGTCGTGCCATTTGCATCGGTTGCGCAGCACCAAATAATGTTATTCGATATCTCGCCCGTTTTAACGCCTGCTGCCACATACACACCGCCGACATTTTTGATAATCGTGTTGTTCAAAAACTCATTGGCTTTGAGATACACCACATTCGAACCCGTGTTGTTGTATATCACACAGTTGGTAATGTGGCTGTTGTTTCCGCCATTGTCGTTGATTGCAGCACCCCCTAGTAGTTTACCGGTGGCATCCATTGCCGTATTGTTGTAGAATGTACAGGCGTTGATAGTCGTACCCATAGTGCCTTGTGTATTGATAGCTCCACCACGCACGGCAGAAGTATTGCCCACAAAAGTACAGCCCTCTATTGTAATATAGGAACCATCCTTGTTATTACTATTTACACCGCCACCACCATTGCTGTTTGTCTCTTGACGGTTGTAGGCAATCAAGCAATTCTGCAACTCACCACCGGGATAGATCTGTACGCCACCGCCTGCCTGCTCCGAATAGCAATAGCGCACAATCGAGTTGCGCAGCGTCACATTCGTATTCAGTCGGATACCGCCACCATTATCGTTATTGGCTTTAAGCGCAGCGCCATGCTCCAATACCACGCCTTCTACAGCGATAGGCACCGTCATCGGTTTCGTGGCAGCCATACAAGCCACCTTGTCGCCACCGTTGATAATCGTTTGATTTACAAACTCCCATGCTTCGCCGCCCGGTTTCATAGCACGCTCGGTCAACAGTGTTTCTGTTCCGGCAAAGCCGCCATAGACGCTCACCGAGTCCCGTAGGTTAATGCGTTTCGTTATGTTGTATGTACCGGCCTTGATCCACACATTTTTCACACAGTCTCTATCGCTTCCGGCGAGGTTGATTGCTTGCTGAATATCACCCAGCGGGGTTGCCCAGCTCGAACCGTCTCCGGTGCCGTCCGGTGCTACATAAACTACAGCGTTTTGTGCTGCTTGCATACACATTGCCGATAGCAATATGCCGCAGATAATTGCAAACTTTTTCATATGGTATATAATTTGAAAGACTCCCCCTCACCCCCTCAGAGAGGGGGGATTCCGATGCTCTGACACCCCCTCCCTTGGAGGGGCTTGGGGAGGTCTCATAATTCTTAATTCATAATTACCTTCGCCCCTTTTACGAGATAGATGTTGCCGGCTTGCAGTTCTCCTACGCGGCGTCCCATCATATCATACACTTCTCCTGCCCGCAGCGCTGCGTCAATATCCAC
>CAVKVE010000007.1:0-1844 GCA_963659655.1 Bacteroidaceae bacterium
CCCAACAACCGATTGGCTTGCTCACACATTTCGCGTGCCTCCGGATAGGCATCATATAAGTCACGGCACATTCCGGTAAACTGTGCACCCTGACCCGGAAAAACAAATGCTTTCATATCGTTTTTTCTCCTTTAATTTATCGTTTGTTCTGTGATTTTTGCATAAGAGTCGTTCTTCTGCGCAAATCGTTGTGCAAAGGTACACAAATAATATGGATGCTGCAAGTGGTTGGCATCCGTAGCATTATCGGGAGAATGTTTCGTATGTATTGTCGGTGTAATAGACAATAATATGGTCTATTTGCTTGGTTGAATAAGAGTTGGTAAGGGACTGGTTCGGGATTTCGGGAGTGGAGGCAGGTTGAGCAGGCATAGTGGGTATAGTTTTAGTGGGTTGTTCAGATATAGTAGGTGAAGGACCCATAGCCGGTTCCTCCTTTGTGTCGTCAAAAAGCGTCAGGTTTGGTGTCTCATTAGTCGGTCTGTACATACTACCGATACCAAGTATCAGCCAATCAGAAGAAATGGTTCGATAACAGTTTAGCACTTTTTGTAAAACTTCTAGACTGGGTTTATTGCGGCCACCCATAATATTTGAGATGGTTCCAGCCTGTATGCCAACCTCCTGAGCAAATTGTTTGGCATTAATACCTAAAACGGCAATTAGTTTTTCTAATCGTTCACGTTCATTCATACGATACGAATTTTAGTGTGGGTTTTATGATTGGACTATTCAAAAATTTCAGGCAAAGATATGAAAAATAATTCACATACACAAATAGCACACAATAGCATATATGTTCACATTGTGATTTTGCCGTAGTATTCAAGTGTGTAATTTCACATTTCGCACAATTGAATACACAGGTATCAATATTATGTTTATAGCAATATCTATCGCTACACATAAACTATTTATGATACAGAGTATCAGCAGATTACATTGCAAATATGCGCATACAGATACATTATTCACAAAGCGCGGCAGCCGCTCCGTATATTGGGTAAAATAGTACTTTATATAACACTTGTATTTATTGACTATCAGTACTATACGGTTATTATTTGTAGGAATACGCACATTGAATACGATGCGATGATGTATATATTAGTAGTATCTTAATGCTTATAGTATGATTTTACAATTGTGTATTACAACTCCCTATTTCTTGCTGCAATACCCTACTCTTTCGTGAATAACTATACCATAGAACTGTGGTTATTCACAATGTGTATGATTTTTTTGCAATTCACATTTCTGTGATTATCTTACTCGGTTTGAAAAATGCTCACATCATTATCTAATACAAACATACGATTCATTATTCATAGAGAAAATATTGACTTCGGTAGATGTTGGTTTCATAATGATTGGAATGAGTAAATGAGAAATAATTTGTGCAAGTTGCAAAAATATCGTACCTTTGTCTCAAATAATTTGTTGAAAAACACAACCCACTCTACAAAAATACTTTTCTATATGGAATTACCCACCAACCCGGCAATGTTATTGAGTGTAATCAATATGAAACTACGTGATGAATACTGCTCACTGGATGCTCTTTGTGAGGATATGAATATATCGAAAGAGAATTTGCTAAACACAATGCAAGAAGCAGGATTCGAATATAATCCTATTGCGAATAAATTCTGGTAAGATAGCCAAACTGCCTCTGTATTCGATTTATGTCCTATGACAGATAATTTCGATTTGAATTATTACCTTACCCTATCTCAAAAAATATGACCTACGAAGAATATATAGCTCAAGAACAAATGGCAATGGAGGAAGAACAGAACGATGATTGCTGTTTTGTAGAATATCAACCGGAAGGGCAATTTGTG
>CAVKVE010000007.1:1985-8717 GCA_963659655.1 Bacteroidaceae bacterium
TTGAAGAAATATGGCAGCTAATTTATTTAATCGATATATGTGGTTGGTAGATACTATTTACTCTGCCGGTCGGATTACATTGGATGATATTAACGAGAGGTGGAAACATTGTTCCTGTAACGACAAACAAGAAACCATTATTCCTCGTCGTACCTTTATGAATTGGCGAAATGAAGTAGAAGAGCTTTTTCATATTAATATCACTTGCGATAGAAGCACTAATGAGTACTATATCGAAAATAAAGAAGACATCGAAAACAATACATTACAACAATGGCTTCTCAATTCCTTCACCATTTCGAATCTGCAAGGAAATTTTGGAGATATTCGTGAAAATGTTCTTTTAGAGGAAATACCTTCCGGGACAAGGTATTTGACAACCATTATTGATGCGATGCGCACACGACACGCATTGGAGATAACCTACCAACGGTTTGAAGCTGCGGTAGGACATCAAATGAAACTAATCCCATTCTGCATAAAGGTTTTCAAACAAAGATGGTATGTTGCAGGGCGAAGTTCTGATCACGGAAAGGAAATCCGAATATATGCATTAGACCGTATAAAAGACATGTGCGTCTTAGATGAAACCTACAAAATACCGAAATCATTTAATGCAAAACGGTTCTTTCGAAACTATTATGGCGTATTCGCAGGAGGTGACGAGAAGCCGCAATTAGTTCGTATTAAAATTTCAGCAAAAGGAGCTTGCTATCTACGCTCCCTCCCATTACACCATTCCCAGAAAGAGGTTGAAACTACTGCTGAATATTCTATATTTACTTATTACATCGTGCCTACACTCGACTTCGTGCAAGAACTAAGAACACATGGCGCAAACCTACAAGTATTGGCACCGGAAAGTTTAGTAACATCATTCCGGAAGTTAGCCAAAGACTATAGAAAACTATACAAATAGAAGTTTTTTTTTGTAGTACATCGTTTTTATTTTGCCGTTTCAGAATTTTGCCGTACCTTTGCAGTCGCAGGATGCGCGGGCCTGGAGAGGGGTGCCACCCGCTTGATGAGAAGGTGTGTCCCTTTGTTACCCCAGTGCATACTCGAACTGCCGCGTATGCTTTTTTAATTTCATACTCATCGCTTTTTGCCACTTTGACCTCTTGCATAACACTGCTACGAAAACCGTATCAGTTACTTATGGCTGACGCAATACAAAAAAAATCCGTTCCCTAAAAGAGAACGGATTTTTGTATTGCTCACAATAAGCCGACTTAATATGACAAGCTATCAAGCCACTAACATACATATAATCAAAAAGACAATGGATGGCGTCGCTAACAAGATAGAATCAAAACGATCTAAAATTCCGCCATGTCCCGGTAAGAAATGACCTGAGTCCTTGACACCAACCGTACGCTTGACAAGACTCTCTAACAAATCGCCCAATGTACCAAATACGATGACACAAATAGCAAATACTGCCCCTATAATGTATGCATTGTACTCTAAATTGTGCAAAAGAGTCGATAGGTGGTAATAAAAACCACAATAAGATAGTAACATACTGCAGGCAATGGCGGTAATAGCACCACCGATTAGCCCCTCCCACGACTTTCCGGGACTAACACGGGGAAACATCTTATGATTTCCCGCCTTGCGCTTACCCGATAGACTTCCTATACAATAAGCTCCCGTATCGTTGGCCCATATCAAAATAAACAAAGCTAACAATAAGTGCCAATCAATATACATAAGGACACTCATTAAACAAAATGGCAGGGCTATTAGAAACTGACTCACAAAGAAGTTACCCCAATTAGCAATGGGATTGATAGACTTACGGAACAGTTCGGAAATAATTTCAACAAAGAAAAGACAAATATAGAGGAATAGGAGAATAAACAACAGCGTAGCCTTTATATCTGTTATGGAACCAGAAATGCCTCCTTTGTTGCAGGAGATCCATATTCCACCAATAGCAAAAAGAATGCCGGCAGACACGGTTGAAAGAATGGTCAAAAAGCGATCTGATTTCACTAAATGATGGTATTCGTTGGTTGCCCACATTGTGAGTATGGTAAATAATACGCTATAAATGAGGTTATCAGACCATTTAGAGGTGGCTATAGAAGCCACAATAACTGCAACAAAGACAGCTCCGGACAGAGTTCGTTGAATTAAGTTTGACATTTTTGTTCGAATTAGTTTTGCAAAAGTACGAAAAATATTATACCTTTGCAAATAAATTCAACCGATTATGGAAAATAACTCTATCGAACTCAGTATGATGGACGCTGAAGAGCGTGAACATGTAGAATTTATATGGAATTTGATTCCGGAATGTGATAGAAACGGACTGACACAGACCGATGTACTCGATGTATTAGATGCATTGGATGACTATTTGGAGGAAAAAGGATTGCTTGTGGTAGATGAGAATAGTGGAGAAGCCGAATACCTCGACGGAGACATAGATGAGATTGAACAATTAATATATATTGTCAAAGAGCTGCAAGATAGGGGCAGCAAGCTAAACTCGGAGCAGATTCAAGTGATATTGGATGGCGATCTGCAATACGGATTGGCTAACGGATATTACGAAGAGGAAGACTAAAACAATGACTATACTCAAACTACTGAGCAAAATCCCCAGTCGGGTACAATATCGTATTTCCGATTGGCTGATATTCCCCACTCTATACTATTTGGTTCGCTATCGTAGAAAACTTGTAGCGAAAAATTTGCGTCTTTCCTTTCCGGAAAAATCAGAAAAGGAAAGACATATTTTAGAAAAACACTTTTATCACTACTTAGCCGATGTAGTAGTGGAAATGGTTTATGGTTATGGTGCACCAGAGGAGGAAATGAATCAACGGATTGTTTTTCATAATCAAGAGGCTTTGTTACAATTGGTGGAACAATCGGAAAGCATTATCTTTATGTTGGCTCATTTAGGCAATTGGGAATGGCTGACACATTTTAATCTGCAGTTGGAAACGGTCAATGCTCAGTTGGCCAGTGTGTATCGCGAACAGAATAATAAACACATCAATAAATCTCTTCGGGCAATGCGCAGCCGATGGGGAGGTATTCTCATTGAGAAACGCACCATCTTAAGACAACTATTATTGTTGCGAAAACAAGGACAAAAAATCGGATTGGGATTGATATGCGACCAGAAACCTCGTCCTGAAGTAACACGACTTTGGACAACTTTTCTCAATCAGGAAACGGGATTCTTAGACGGAGGTGAAGTACTTAGCAAGAAGTTTAATTATCCTGTAGTATATACTTACATTCGTCGCCCCAAACGTGGATACTACGACATAACATTTGAAATAATCACCAACAAACCACAGGAAACAGCAGAAAATGAAATTACGCTGAAATATGCACAACGATTGGAACAGAATATAAAAGAACAACCGGAAATCTGGCTATGGACGCACAATCGTTGGAAATGGGCGCGTCCTAAAGACAAACAACTACAATAGATTAGGTATGCGTTGCAGCGTAATCATATTAAATTGGAATGGAGCCGAGATGCTTCGGAAATACCTGCCAAGTGTAATACAATGTACTCAAGATTGTCCGAACACCGAAATTGTTGTTGCAGACAATGGTTCTACGGATGAATCACGGCAAGTATTAAACGAAGAATTTCCTTCTGTTCGCGTCATTGCATTCGACAAAAATTATGGGTTTGCCGAAGGATACAACAAAGCCATAGCCTTGACAGACAGCGAATATGTTGTGTTACTGAATTCGGATGTAGAGGTAACACCAAATTGGCTTACTCCTTTGGTGGATTATTTAGATGGACACCGTGATGTAGTTGCTGTACAACCCAAAATTCATAGCTGGCTGAACAAAGAAAAATTTGAGCATGCCGGTGCCGCAGGTGGATATCTGGATGCCTTGTGCTACCCGTTCTGTCGAGGACGGATATTAAATGTAACAGAAGTAGACCACGGACAATATGATAGTCCTGTAGAAGTACTTTGGACATCAGGGGCTTGTATGTGTATCCGCAGAGATGTTTATATACTTGTAGGGGGATTGGATGCAGACTTCTTTGCCCACATGGAGGAGATAGACCTATGTTGGCGACTCAACTGCCGTAATTATAAACTGATATGCCTACCCGACTCGACCGTTTATCACTTAGGCGGTGGGGCATTGAACTACGAGAGTCCGCATAAAACCTATTTGAATTTTCGCAATAACCTATTGATGATTTACAAAAATATGCCAGCGAATAGGCTATGGTGGGTACTTGCAGCCCGCTTCGTATTGGACTATGCAGCGGCACTACAACTACTTGTAACGGGAAAGCCTAAAAATGCATGGGCGGCTGTTCGTGCTCGTTGGGACTACCGGAGTATGCGAAAATACTATAGAGAAAAAAGAGCCGAGAATATGAAACAAATGACAGTCGCTATTCCAGCAGGTATCAAAAAACGCTGTATTCTATGGGACTTTTATATCAGAAGGAAATACAAATAAACACTATTTTGAAACCGAAGGTAGAAATAGCAAACTAATTACTACTTCGAGTTAATCTTATCATAGGTATTTTGACGGGTTGGGTCTATGTCCATTAGAAGGTCATAGACCGATTTTTTTTCTGCAGTTGTTCCCTGTTGGAATATATTGACCAATTCATCCGATTTAGCGTCCAAAAATGTATTAATAACATAGGTTGCCGGACGAGCACGATTGGCATCACGAAGTACGCTCAAGCCACTTGCGATTCGTGCACGACCATTGGCTACATTAGCTTGCATTTCATCTAACCCCAATCGATGATATTCATAAAAATAAGAACGATAGCCTTTGAACGCCTCATCCATTAGATTGCTGATGAGTGCATAGCGGTTTCGATTGCTATCAAAAGCCAACCACCCCTTTTGTTCTAGATTTTCCATGGAGGCTGACCGGCACAAAGAAACGATATCCTCGCAAGTCTGGAAATAAGGAGTGCCGCCCAAGCGAGAAAACGAGTCCATATCATAGCCGATGATCAGGTAACAATAGTATGCCAACATTGCCGTTAGATTGGTTGTAAACTGATTCTGTTGGTATTCTATACGCTCGTATTCCTGATAAGTGAAATTGAAATTGTTATCCTTAAAGTTAATCAAAGGAGAACTATAGCTTGTATTATAGACCGGACGACGGCTCTGCAACTGCATTTCACATGTGTAGAAATTGTCTGTTACTGATTTGACAATAATCATCATACTACACTCTATCTTTTCTCGATCGGAGAAAGTCATAGTAGTCCATCGATTCTGATTCATATATTCTTCAATACTCGTTTTTAGGGTATTGAATACGGACTTGTTGCTGCCCTCTATCTGATCCGAATTAATAGAGACCGTACAATTGAGCTCTTGTGCTAATAAACAGTGGGGACAAAGCCACAACAAAGCAACTAAAATGATTATATGAATCCTGCTATAAGAAGGGAACATAGAATACGGATTTATTGTTCGATAGATAATATATTTCCCGTTTTGGTATTAAACCGAATATGGGGGCGTTGGGTACCCGTGAATAGATCACGAGCGAGCGGTACGGCGATACCGAACTGAGCAACCGATATAGTACGTTCTGCAAATATCTCTCCACGATAAGTAATTGAAAAAGAAGCACTTCCGGGTAGATTGTAATACAATTGAGATAAGGCCGGAGTCTTTTTGTCAACGACTTGTCCATTTCCTGCTGATAGAACCTGCTTACGAGCGGATACCGTAAGCATAAGCGGATAAGCCGTGACATCCTCCTCTGCGGTTACGCCATTTTCTTCTGAAAAATAGAGCAGTGCCTTTTCTTCGCTTTTTATAGGGATATACGTAATATGCTTATGATGATATTTTGTAGTATGTTTACCAACGAACAACTCGACCAATTGATTTTCCTGTTTGTCTAGCTCACGAAGTACCCGTTCCATTGCCTTGCCGTCAGCAGGTGCATGCTCTATCTCTCCACTGAGCAAATACATTCTTGTTTCGCGTATTCGATATATCTGCTTGGCTGCACCGTCGGCTTTTTGCTGTAGGCTTGGAGCCATAATTTGCTCCTCAAGCAAAGGCATAACCGACTCCATGGAACTATATGTAGGCTGTTTAGAATGCTTTGGTTCGGCCTTTTGTATAGGCTTTTTCGATTCCGGCTGCTCTACATTGTAACCATAGAGTAATCCCTTGTCAGTCAAACTAAGCAACTGCATAGACAATCCCTTCTCCGGCACTACTTTGTAGGCTCTGGAATAGTCTGCAACGGTATGTATACGATTGCTAATGCCAATAAGTTTATATTGGGTATGTGTTTCTTGTATTGCTTCTGCTCCTAAATATTTTTCCGCAAAATGGCAGAATGGTCCGGGTTCGAATGTTTCCTCGACATATTCAATATCGAATTCCAGCTGCGTTTCGGGCATATAATATACCATAACGGCTTCATTGTCTTGTACAATCTGTGCTTGTAATACACAAGCAAGACACATAATGACTGCGAAAATAGATATGCGTTTCATATCGAATGTATTTTGGTATTTTACAAAATAATAGTTGTATATTTTTGAGATGCGTATTAGAATATGCTACAGCGTAACACGAACAGGATTGCTATTCCATATTCTCCATGCCTCTTCGGCCTGCCCATAGAGCATTTCTAAACCATTTTTGGTACGGGCTCCTTGTAGACGCCCTTTCTGCAAGAACAGAGTTTCCTCGGGATTGTACACACAATCGAACAACAAATGGC
>CAVKVE010000007.1:9085-15770 GCA_963659655.1 Bacteroidaceae bacterium
AACGGAATAACGGTTTCCTTGTATGGAATAGTCACATTCATTCCATCTAAGGTATCTATCAAATGGCGTAATGTCACATTCTCTCTACCTTGGTTCGTGAAGGTATCCTCTGCTAAAGGAAATAATGTATAGTCTGCCGAAATCTGTTCTGTGGCAAACTTTTCCGTAAAATAGCGTGCAGAGAAACTATGCCCGAGTGGATATCCTATAATTCCAAAATGCCGCATGCGGGGTGTAATGAGTAGTTGTTTGTGTTGTATAACACCTACATATTTAGGTGAAGTGAATACCTTACCACCCACTCCCCGTTGCAATGCATCATAGATCTTGTTGGGTTCGGGGAAATTGTAGGTGCGAATTCGTTCGTAAAATTCTACATATCGTGCTTCGCGCGTATCTTTCCCATCAATCATATCTGTATAACCCTGCATATAACGAGCGGTTGATGCGATATTTTCTATCTCTGATTTGTTATACTGACTCAACTCATAGCGAATCGCATTACGGGCGATTGAGGTGTCTTGATTAGTAGAATCAACCACCCAATTGAGATGTCGTTTCGAGTGTAAATAATACTCAATATAATCGCGCGTGGTACATAGCAATGGGCGGATGATGGGAACAGAATTTGGTTCTATCGGATTGGTTGCCGACGGACGCATTCCACACAATCCACGAATACCTGTACCGCGTTTCAAATTCAGTAAGAGTGTCTCGGCTTGGTCATTTTGATGGTGTGCAACAGCAATGGCTACACAATGTTGCTCTGCAGCCAACCGGGCAAACCAACGATAGCGCAATTCACGCGCAGCCATCTCTATGCTGACATTGTGTGATTGAGCGTAACGGGTGGTATCAAAATCGGATACATAAAGCGACACTTGAAGCTTGAGGCACAAGGTACGAACGAACTGTTCATCTCGCATACTCTCCTCTCCACGCAGGTGAAAGTTGCAATGCGCCACCACACAATCATAACCTGTAAGATGTAGTACATCTAACAGTGCCACACTATCCGCCCCTCCGCTTACACAGACTAAGACACGGTCACCACGCTGGAGCAGCTGCTCAGTCTCGATATATTTCTGTACACGGCGTAACACAAACCGGTTAGAGATTGTTGGTTGATAGTTGCTCCAAGTCAACAAGATGGTTGACTATTGCATAGATGGTGAGACCTGCTGTAGAGTGAATATTGAGCTTGCGGGTAATGTTCTTACGATGTGTAATAACCGTATGAGTAGAGATGCACAAAGCATCCGCTATCTCCTTATTGCTAAGCCCCTTAACTAATTCTATAAGCACATCTTTCTCACGATCACTAAGTTCTTCTAATTGTGCTGCGTTCGCCGTCTTTGACACACTGCGACGCTTCTTATCCAATGCTATAGCAGGTACCAAAATCTCATCCTCAATAGCGCAATGGGTAGAGAAATCCTGCTCAATATCAAACATATCGTTCATTACATCGATAAGAGCATACGTATGTTTGACCTCGTTCGTTTGATTAGGATAGTACTTGATAATCATGTTCTTTATCTCGGAGAACTTGGATGCTATATTCAAGTCATCCTGCGTGTGCTGCTCTAACAATCCCTCATTCTCATGCTCAATATGTGTGCGGATCTCCTGCGAATACTCATCGTAGAAACGAAGTATCAGCATGGGTATTTGACTCGAAGTATCTGCCGGATTGATCGCTTCAATCAAGTCTCGGCGAATGCGCGGCAATTGAAAATCAAGGAAATAGGCATGCGCATTGCGCAGATACATACGCAATGTATCTATGTCAATATCGTCTAAATTGGTGGTGGATATATGGTCTATCTTGTAGTTTACTACCGCCAAGAATGTTAAACTATGTACGCCATGCTCATGGCATACCTCTTCGATGGTTTTCTCACCAACACCCATCGTCAGTCCAAAGCGACTTATGATACGAATCGCGTCCGGCTCTTTTGCCATCAACTCGCACATCTTGTCCTGTAATCTATACATCATTAGTCCTCCTTTGTAATATTATTCCTCCTTTGCGGGAAACAGCGACAAAGTTACTGCTTTTTGTGCAAACACGCAAGTTGCACGCCCTTTATTCATTTTGGAATGCAGCATGGAAGGCAGCAAGACGCCGGTCTAACTCCTCGTACTGGTCTTCTCGGATAGATGATGCGCAGCCTCGCATTCCTTCTCGTTGTGCGCCGGTACTACTCAAGGCAATGGCTGATACACCATAGTAGATCAGTTTGTTGAGTAACTGTTCACCCGTCCAATCCTTATAACCGAAAGTAAAGAAGAAGCCGTCTCCTACAGCCTTGCCCTCTGCATCTTGGTCGTAGACGACATGGAAACCATTGCGTACCATAATCTCCTTAATACGCGCTGCACGGCGGGCATACTCGCGTGTATTCTCCACAAACTGTATCTTGCCTTCGCAGGCAGCACGGAACATGGCTGCCATGGCGTATTGCACCGAATGGGTAACACCGGATGACAGGCTGTAGAGTATGATATACACAAAGTTGCGCAAGAACTGACCATCGTTGTGGTAGCGTTCGCCAAGACTCGGAAAACAAGTATGGGCGAGATGTGGGTTCATCGCCACTATTGCCCCACGCTGTCCTGCATACGAGAACATTTTAGAACAGGAGATGACATGTACACAATTGCTCGTATAACGCCCTACCGTAGGTTGATATGGTGGTGCGTAAGGTGTGCCTCGCTGCTCACGGAAATCCATATTGAGATAGGCTAAGTCCTCAATAACCAATACATTATACTTTGTTGCGAGTTTGCCTATCGTTTCCAACTCTTTCTCCGTTAGGCACATCCATGATGGGTTATTCGGATTAGAGAACAACATCGCAGCTATGCGACCGGTACGAAAGTGACGCTCCAATTCTGCCTCGAGTTTGTCTCCACGGAAGTCCGCCACATCGAACTGGTCGATACGCACGCCAATAACACGACATTGCTGCTTCTGAACAGGGAAACATGGGTCGATAAATAGCACCGTATCACGCTCCTTGTCTAATTGCGACATCGTGAGATTGAGGGCAAAAGCAGCTTGCATGCTTCCTACCGTGGGGACAATGCAGTCTTCGGGTATGTCTAATCCGACAAAGGCACGCACGAACTCACTTCCCCAATGTTTCACCTCCGGAATACCCGTAATGACGGGATAGTGTGCCGCACACCCATTGAGCAACGCTTCATGCTCTGCCTCAATACCGATCTGCTCTGCCGGAAGACCTGGCTCGCCTAACTCCATGTGTATGAATTCGGTATGGGTCACCCGCTCGATGTCTTTGACAACACCGACTAACTGACGAATACTGGCGCTACCTAACTCGTGCGCATTGCGTAGCCCAAAATCATAACAGGTTTGGTCTACGAGCTGTTTATTCAAAGGAAACATTTGGATGGAATTAAATGGGTCGTACTTAAAGAGATGCGTCTCAGAAAAGACACGCAAAGATACATTTTTTATTTGACATACACAAATGGTGCAAAGAATTCGGTGCGGATGAAATCGATAAAACCATCGCCACCGATGGGTATGTAAGGCGAAAGAGCTTCGGAGGTAAATCGGCAATCACGCGTTAATCACGCGATAATCACGCGATAATCACCCGATAATAACGCAATGGTTTCAGGTAGGTACCTGGTAGGTCTAAGGTAAGTATATGGTAAGTATGGGGTGGTTTTATAGTAAGTGGATGGTAGGTGTATGGCAGTACGAACGAGGCTATAAGGTTCTTATCAATGATTGATAAATGGTTGATAATAGGAAAGGGCTTGCATAGATGATGAAAAATGTGTAACTTTGTGGGCTTTTTGCAAAATTAGGACTACGACAACAACTGACCATCATACTATGGACACCACCACAGAAGAACAATGGACTACCGTCATCAAGCCCAAAGATAAACTGCTGAGCGTCGATTTCAAAGAGATTTGGCACTATCGCGACTTGATGATGCTATTCGTCAAACGGAATATCATCACTCAATACAAACAGACCATATTAGGGCCGCTTTGGTACTTGATACAACCTCTAATGACCACCGTGATGTATATGGTGGTATTTGGTGGTATTGCCAAAATATCTACTGATGAGATACCACAACCCCTATTCTACTTGGCCGGTATCAGTTTTTGGCAATACTTTTCGGATTGCCTGACCAAAACAAGCAATACCTTTGTGAATAATGCCGGTATATTCGGCAAAGTCTATTTTCCACGACTCATTACGCCACTGAGCGATGTAATCAGCAACTTAGTGCGCTTCGGTATTCAGTTTGGACTGTTTTTAGTAGTCTATCTATACTACATCCTATTTACAGATGTACAGATTCACACGAATTGGTATGTATGTCTGCTCCCCTTATTAGTACTCATGTTAGCCGGTTTGGCACTTGGATTCGGTGTGCTATTCTCGAGTATGACCACTAAATATCGTGACCTGCAACTGCTGTTGTCGTTCTTTGTGAGTCTATGGATGTACGCAACCCCCGTTATCTACCCGCTATCCACCATAACCAATCCCAAACTGCAACTCATCATGCAGCTGAATCCGCTTACCGGAATTGTGGAGTTCTTCAAATATGGAATGCTCGGAAAGGGTTGCCATGAATGGTGGATGTTAGGCTATAGCTTCGGTTTTATGGTGGTACTCTTAGCGTTAGGTATTGTGGTATTCAACAAAGTACAACGCTCGTTTATGGATACCGTATAGGATGAAACTGCTGCCGAATGCTAAAATAAACTTAGGCTTGCGTGTTATTCGCAAACGAGAGGATGGTTACCATGATTTGGAAACCATCTTCTATCCGGTGTATGGACTACACGATGAGTTGGAGATAAACAGAAGCAGTCAGTTCACTTTTGAGCAGACCGGTATGGCAGTGGATTGCCCCGCAGAGGACAATCTAATAATTCGCTGCTATCGCAGTATGCAGCAAAAATTCCCTCAGATTGAACCTGTAGAAATTCGTTTCCGGAAACAAATACCTTTTGGTGCCGGATTAGGAGGAGGAAGCAGCGATGCTGCCCATACCGCCATGGCACTGAACAGCCTATTCGACTTAGGACTCAGTCAAGCCGAACTTGCTGCAATAGTACGGCCGCTGGGTGCGGATTGTCCGTTCTTTGTATACAATAGCCCCTGCTATGCGTCCGGAATAGGAGACCAACTAACCCCTATCCGACTATCACTCAATGGACTGAGACTGGTGATGGTGAAACCTGATTGCGGAGTCAGTACGCGCGAAGCCTATCAAGGCATTGTGCGACATCCGGAAGTCAGTGGAACTATCCGACAAGCATTAGAAGCCCAAACGGAATTCAAAGAACTGCTACCGCTATTGGTCAATGATTTTGAACAAACCGTGTTTCCCCTACATCCCGAAATAGAGGACATAAAAAAACACCTGCAAGATGCAGGTGCTCTTTATACGGCCATGTCCGGCTCCGGGTCAACCGTTTTCGGACTGTTTGAAAACAATGCGAAAAGTGGAACCAACGCCCGGCTTGCTGCTTTCGAGGAACAATTTGCCCCGATGATACTGTTCAACGATACGCTTGGCGAGCGGTAAACCTAATCCCCACCCGCGCGATTTGGTGGTAAAGCCCGGCTGAAAAATACGGCGCTGTGTACGCTTGTCCATTCCCTTGCCGGTGTCGGTAACATCGATAATTACTTCGCCATTAGTCTGCCGCAACGAAACGATAATCTGCCCTTTCCCCTCCATTGCATCTACCGCATTTTTCAGCAAATTCTCGATAACCCATTCAAATAAGGGTACATTCAGCAAAACCCGACATTCTGCATTGGGGAGTTGCTCTATAATTTGCACCTTGTTGGATAAGCGTACACGCATATAGGCAATTGTATCATGAATAGGCAAGACTATATCGGTCAAAACCATTTCCGGCTCGCTACCAATCTTGGAAAATCGATCCGTAATGGTTTGAAGCCGAGCAATATCCTTTTTCATCTGCGGAATAAGTTCATCCGACGGATAACGCTCCGTCAGCAATTCCTGCCATGCATTTAACGAAGAGATAGGCGTACCCAACTGATGAGCTGTTTCCTTGCTCAATCCTGCCCACAAACGGTTTTGCTCGCTACGCTGCGCCGTTAGTAAGGCGACAACGGCTATCACGATAAAAATCAGTATCAAAAGCGATTGAATATAAGGCACATAGCGCAATTGACGCAGAAGGGTTGATTCATCGTAGTAGATATACTGTTTGGTGTGCGGAGCGACATACAACTCAATAGGCCCATTGAGCGTGCGAGGGTCTGATACCGGGTTGGTAACATTACGACTGGACAAAACCTCACCTTGCTCATTGAGCATATAAACCGGAATGGTGGTATTGTTTTCGATAATGGTACTTATAAAATCAATGTCCGTATCTGCATCTGCCAAAATCAATTGTCTGGTTGCTTCTGCCCATACCGACATATTTTTTTGCTCCTCCAATGCCAAACGATGTGCCAAACTATTAGTAAAAAGAACCGACATGACAACAATGGCAAATGCAACAAGCAATACGATGGTGCCAATATTTTTCCCGCTCATAAGTATTCTATTTTTGGTGCGACAAAGGTAGTGCTTTTCGGTGAATTATACAAGAAATGATACGCGTTGAGGAAATAGCCCATGCGAATGGCTATACA
>CAVKVE010000007.1:16066-38226 GCA_963659655.1 Bacteroidaceae bacterium
GGTGACTTATAACGAATGCGTGCCTGCACCGATGGGGACTCACGCAGCCAATCGATGTCACGGAACCGTGCCTGTGAGGCTGAAACCTGTGTGGTATAAAGATCGTCGTGGTCGCCCAAAGTGACTGTATTAGCCGCTGCATCGATATGTGTCACAAAACGAGGAGTCCCCAACGCGATGCCTAAACCCTTGCGCTGACCAATCGTATAGTTGCAGAAGCCTTCGTGCTGTCCTAATATCCGACCTTGGGCGTCTACATACTGTCCACGCTCGACCTGTACCCCCTGCTCGGACAAAAATGTACGATAGTCGTTATTCGGCACAAAACAAATCTCCTGACTTTCAGCCTTTTGACTCAACTTTTCAAAGCCATGGTCAAAGGCAATTTGGCGCACTTCCGGTTTGGTAAGTTCGCCCAATGGGAACAAAGTTCGCTGCAGATTCTGCTCGGTAAGCATCCAAAGGAAATAGGTTTGATCCTTGTGCGTATCCACTGCCGTACGGAGATACCAATGCCCACGATGTTGCGCAATACGGGCGTAATGACCTGTGGCAATATAGTCGCACCCATATTGGTCTGCTGTATCACACAACGCTCCCCATTTGATATGCGAATTACACAAAACGCAAGGATTCGGCGTACGACCATGCGTGTATTCATCAATGAAATTGCGTATCACATGGTCACGAAATGTATCACGGAAATCAACTATATGATGTTCAAAACCAAGCAGTTGCGCATTATGTTTCGCCTCCATGATACTCTCGACAGAACAACACCCCTTCTCTCGCACAAGACAAGATTCTTTGATAGAATCGAATGTGCGAAAAGTAACGCCAACCAATTCATAACCTTGTTCCAACAAAAGCATAGCCGACACAGTGGAATCAATCCCACCCGACATCGCCATAAGTACCCGTTTTGCCATAGATAAAAAAGAGAAAACAAACGGACAGAAAGAACGGCTACGCCTTTCTGCCCGTTTGATTAGAAATAAATTAGTCTAAACAAGCATCCAGTGCGGCAGTGATTGCCTGCTTGTCGATATGTTGACCAATAAAGACCAACTTCTGCATACGGTCACCATATTGTTCATCCCAATCGTGACGCAACTGTGCATCTTGTGCCTTCAGCGCCTCCAATTCTTCCTTAGGCATGGTGGCAAACCACTCACCCGCTTTCTGCAATTTGAATTGGCGACCTGCTTGCTCGAACAGATAACACATATCGTACTCATCGGAGAAATAGCACATTCCCTTGGCACGGATGACAGACTTCGGCCAATGGGCTGCTACAAACTCATCAAACAACCCAAGGTTGAACGGACGGCGGGCATAATAGACAAAGGTCGAGATACCATACTCATCTGCCTCTCCTTCCTCCTCATCGTGGTGGTGATGGTGATGATGATGTCCATGCTCTTCATCTTCGTCATGGTCGTGATGATGGTGCTCATCTTCATCATCGTCGTCCTCATCCTCATCATGGTGGGCATCCTCTACTTCCTGAATCCATGTTGCAGAAGTAGCTACCGCATCAAAATTGAATAATTTGGTATTCAATATCTTATCAAAATCGACATCGCAGTAATCACAATCGATAATTTCTGCCTTGGGCTGGATGGCACGAATGATGGCACGGATGTGCTCGCGCTCATCTTCGCTCACCTCACTGGACTTATTAAGAAGAATAATATTACAGAACTCAATTTGCTGAATCACTAACGATGCCAAGTCCTCCTCTCCGATGTCCTTGCGGTTGAGGTCTTCGCCCGATGCAAACTCGTCCCGCATACGAAGAGCATCTACCACTGTCACAATACAATCCAACACAGGCAGACCATCTTTAGCGAATTGAGGCACCATCTGTGGGTATGAACAAAGGGTTTGGGCAATTGGAGCCGGCTCACAGATACCACTTGCCTCTATCACAATATAATCAAACAGATTTTGGGATGCTAAATCATGTAATTGCTGCACCAAATCCATCTTGAGTGTACAGCAAATACAGCCATTCTGTAAGGCAACAAGGCTGTCATCCTTGGCACTAACAACCCCACCCTTCTGGATAAGGTCGGCATCTATATTGACCTCTCCAATGTCATTAACAATCACAGCGAAACGAATCCCTTTGCGATTGGTAAGAATACGATTGAGAAGTGTTGTTTTACCGCTGCCGAGGTACCCTGTAAGCAACAAAACGGGAATATGATTAACCATTTTCATATTATTGTTATTTTTAGATGTTTACACAAGACATTTTGAGCAACAGACATTTACAACATCATATACTATTGCTCCGTTTTTACTCCACAATTTTTGTACCCAAACAAACATATTGCCATAAAATGGCAAAGAAATGTCACTTAGATGGGATGTGCAACAGAAATCGATAAACAAAAAAAGAGATTGCCAAAGTATTGGCAATCTCTTTTCGATAACTAATTCAGGACTATATTAGAACTTGTAACGGACGCCTAAACTTAAGCCATACAATCCCATTAAGTCAAAATTAACTTTATTTCCATTAGCATAGTAGTCGTAGTTTCCTATACCAAATTGTGGACGCCAATCCAAAGAGAGTTGGAACGGGAACCAGAAATCATACTCTATACCAATGTGACCTACCACACCGACATTCCAATAAGTAGCATCTGAGAAACCCCATACACTGGTGCCACCACCGACACCCATGTACCAATGCCACTCTCCCTTATGATCCCATGGTACAGGAGCATTAAACGGATCAATCCAATCATAAGTAACCTTACCACCAATACCAAAGCCATATATCATTGGTACATTTACAGCCAAATCAATCATATTAGATTGACCAAAACCATGTTGATAAGAGAAACCGAAATCTGTACCAAGGTTACCACCAATAGCACGAGGTTGTGCATTGACAAAAGCAATGCTTGCGATAGCCATTACGGCTACGAGTAAGAATTTTTTCATACTGAAATGAATTTATGTAATTGTTATTTGGAAATACATTTATTAGTTAGCCCACTGCTCGTTGGTGCTGTAATATATATAGGAAGCCCCACGCCCTACCGTCTCGTAAGTACCACCATAGTTGGTCAGTTGCCCATAGATAACTACGAAGTCGCCCACCTTGACTTGCTCGGTGCTGGTCAATTTCTTACCATCCTTGCCATAGACTTGGAATACATAGAATGTAGAGAACGAGGAGTCATCCACTGTCGGTGCAATGGTGAATGTCATATTCCCGTATTGCGAAATAGCACTCGTTTGGTCGGTCATGCTACGGACATATCCCTTAATATAATACTTGTCAGTGGTAGTTTTACCGGAAGTGCTTATCAAACTGTCGCACAATGCATTGGCCTGATATACATTGAGTGTGCCGGCAGGTACATTGGCGCCCTCCGGGTCGGGAGTAATGACCGTTGTATCAATCTTACCGTTGAATACATCGTTTGTGCTGGAATAAACATAGGCTGCCCCCCTGCCTGCGGTTTCATAAGTGCCGTTATAGTTCGTGAGAGGACCATATACCACTACATAGTCGCCCACAGCAATAGCCTTTTCGGTCTGTATTTTCTTACCATCCTTGCCATAAACCTGATAGGCAATCAGCGTCTGTGTAGAGGCACCCGTGCTGACTCCTGCCATAGTGAAAATGGCATTGCCATATCCTTCAATAGCCTTAGCATTATCTTCATCAACGCTTTGTATCCAACCTTTTACATAGTATTTTTCGGTGGTCGTAGTGCCGGCAGCTAACTGCGAGCAAATCATGCGTGCTTGCGCTACAGTCAGTGTACTATCCGGAATATCAATATCTGTAGGCTCAGGAAGAGTAACAATGCTCTCTTGATTATGGCTATTGTCACCAGGATTGAGAATATAAGGAGATTCATTGCAACCGACAACCATAAGCGCCATTGCAACCATAGTCGATAGTACGAAACTATTATTCTTCATGTCAGATATTGATTTATAAAATGATTAGTTAGTAAATTTGGAATTACTTGAAATAAGATTCATTTTCAAGTCAAACGCCCGCAAAGGTATACAAAAATATCCACATACTAAAATTTTTCGCTTCTTTCCCTACTTTTTTCACTTTTTTATTTGTGTACTTCCCATAAAAGTTGTACTTTTGTGCGTTTTTTCGCGGAAAGGGCAAAGTGTGCCTAAACGAAAGCAGAAGAATGAGAGTACTTCGATAAATTCTCTCACCATTTAACAGGAGGATAAAACTATAGCAACAACACCCAACAGACCACAACGTGGTCGAGTAGAGAAAGAGATGCCCAATCGTATCAACGATAAGATCCGTGGCGTCCATGAAGTTCGCCTGGTTGGCGATAATGTAGAGCAAGGTATCTACCCATTCCAAACAGCACTGCGCATGGCAGATGAACAGAATTTGGATCTGGTGGAAATCTCGCCTAACGCTGAGCCTCCTGTATGCCGAATCCTTGATTATCAAAAGTTCCTTTATCAGAAGAAACGCAAAGAGAAAGAGGCAAAGG
Organism: Bacteroidaceae bacterium; assembly: GCA_963659655.1. GTDB lineage: Bacteria > Bacteroidota > Bacteroidia > Bacteroidales > Paludibacteraceae > Colicola. The sequence goes on from CAVKVE010000007.1 coordinate 20,572, forward strand.
CCAACTCGAAAAAGATGGAGGTCAAAGAGATACGGTTTGGACCGCAAACGGATGACCATGACTACAATTTCAAGTTGAAACACGCTCAAGAGTTCTTGAAAGAAGGCAACAAAGTAAAAGCATACGTGTTTTTCCGTGGGCGTTCTATCGTGTTTAAGGAGCAAGGAGAGTTGCTGCTCGCACGTTTTGCAAATGATTTGGCTGAGTTCGGAAAACCGGAAGCTGTTCCTTCGTTGGAGGGCAAGCGTATGATTCTCAACTTGACGCCGAAGAAAAACTAAATTAAAGACGGGCCACCACTATATGGTATAGTTTTTGTGAAAAGACAGAGGCTGCAAACTATAGAGTCGGTTCTAATAAAATGAACAGAAAAAAGTCAAAAGGCTTCCCCCTTAGGCTGCCTGAGACTGATATAATAACTTATTAAATTATAAACAAAATGCCAAAGGTAAAAACTAATTCCGGTGCAAAAAAGAGATTTACTCTTACCGGAACCGGTAAAATTAAGCGTAAACACGCTTTCAAAAGTCACATTTTGACTAAGAAGACCAAAAAACAGAAACGCAACTTGACTCATGTTGCAATGGTAGACCAGACAAATCTGCGCTCCGTGCGTGAATTGCTGCTGATCCGCTAAGTATTAACCACCAAATTTTGTAGTAAAGAACTATGCCAAGATCAGTAAATCACGTTGCTTCGCGCAACCGTCGTAAGAAGATCATGAGCCTCACACGAGGCAATTTTGGTGGCCGTGCTAATGTATGGACAGTTGCCAAGAACACATGGGAGAAAGGTCTCCAGTATGCTTATCGTGACCGTAAGGCTAAAAAACGCAATTTCCGTGCTCTGTGGATTCAGCGTATCAATGCAGCCGCTCGTCTCGAAGGCGTTAGCTACAGCCAACTGATGGGCGCACTCAAGAAATCGGGTGTGGTTATCAACCGCAAGGTGTTGGCAGACCTCGCTATGAATCAGCCGCAAGCATTCAAGGCTATCGTAGCTAAAGCTAAGAACAACTAATCGGTTTCTTAACTGCGTGTGTTACAAACAAAGACGCATCTCTAATGAGGTGCGTCTTTTGTTTTCCTATAGTTTTATGATATTTGACTGAAAAGACAGTACAATTACATGAGCTTCTTTTTTTGACATAAATTTTGCGGTTCTATCAAAAAGTTGTATCTTTGTTTCCAAAATAGCTAATCTATGCTCACACATCTGTACATACAGAATTATGCACTAATTTCGCATTTGGATTTAGATTTATCGGACGGTTTTTCCGTTCTGACAGGTGAAACCGGTGCCGGAAAAAGTATTATATTGGGCGCGCTCAACTTGGTGATGGGGGCGCGTGCTGATACTCGGGTTATCACAGAGGGAGAAGAGCGATGCATTATTGAAGCCACCTTCTCCACCTCCGACCATAAAGATATACTAATCCGTCGCGAGTTAAATCAATCCGGACGCTCACGTTCATTTGTAAACGATGAGGTGATAACCCAAGCGGAGCTAAAGACATTAGCCGCCCAATTGATCGACATTCACTCACAGCACGAGAGCCTACTTATCGGAAGCGACCTTTTCCAACTCAATGTTGTAGATGCTATTGCTGCTAATACAGAAGAGAGAGACTCCTACTCTATTTGTTATCAGAAGTATCTTGCTTCCGACAAAGCACTACACGATCTGCAAGAACTTGCTCGTAAAACAAAAGCCGATGCAGACTACGTCGCTTTCCAATACAATCAATTACAAGAAGCTCATCTTGTAGATGGAGAGGTGCAGGAATTACAAGATGAAGAGTATCGTTTGATACATGCCAATGAAATCAAAGAGTCATTGTTTCATGCTCTTGCAAACATTGACGGAGATGGCGATTGTACCAGTTTATCTCTCCTGCGTGATTGTTCATTGGAAACGGCTGCTCCCGAATTAGATTCTCGACTGAAAAGTGTTATCATAGAACTACATGATATAGCAAACGAAATACAACGTGTATCCAACCATATAGAGATTGATCCGGAACGCCTACAAATTGTACAAGAACGTCTCGACATACTGCAAACATTGATGTCTAAGCATCATGTTCAAACCATCAATGAGTTGATGGTCATCCGTGATAGACTAGGTAACCAAATGCAACAATTAAGTTCCTTTGATGAGCAAATAGCTCAACTTACTGCTGAACGGAATGCAGCATTACGAGAATTAGAGGGCGCTGCCAAATCTTTGACCGATAGCCGACAACGAGTCACCGATTCTATTTCTAAGCACCTCGTAGCCGATATGCGTCGTTTAGGTGTCGCTCATGCTAATGTAGCTATTTCTATTACCCCACTTTCCGATTATAATGAGACCGGAAAAGATGATGTGCAGTTTCTCTTTGCCGCAAATCTAAACCAAAGTTTACACCGTGTAGCAGATGTGGCTTCTGGTGGTGAGATAAGTCGCCTTATGCTATGTATTAAGGCGTTGATTGCGTCTACCAATGGTTTACCGACCATTATTTTCGATGAAATAGACACCGGAGTCAGCGGAGAAATCGCTACTCAAATGGGAGAGATTATGCAACAGATGGCAACATCAAGACAAATTATTGCCATCACGCACCTTCCTCAAATTGCAGCTAAAGGTCAAACACAATATTTGGTGTATAAAGCAGACACAGATATGCGTACAGAATCACACATCCGTTTGTTATCACCAGAGGAACGCGTACAACAAATAGCAATGATGCTTTCCGGGAACAATCCTACTCCAGCTGCTCTTGACACAGCCCGTCAGTTACTTCAGAAGTCATCTAAAGTCTCGTAAAGTTTGACTTATAGATCCGAAATGAGATACAAAAAAGGACCTCAAGGAGAGCTCTTGATGTCCTTTTTTGATGTGTGAAATTTCACAAAGATACTACGCTATTTTACAGCACAAGCAAACTCGTATCAATATAAATTTCTAAAATACGGCATGTCTGAGTAATTGGAGTTAGTACAATATCATTCAATACTGCAGGCAATAAAACAGCCTCCCCACACTGTATAGATATTATTTGGTTCTCCTCGTCTGCATCATTGGCACACAATTCCATTGCACCCTGAACGCACATATAAGCGACAAACGAATCCAACGGAGCATAATCTCGCTCTATCGTTCTATCAAATGAAATAATATTTGTAGTAAAATAAGGAGTTTGAGCCAAATTGTTTACTCCATTTTGTACATATTGTGGATGCTGTACCGATTCTTTATGCCATTTATAGTCCATTACATCCAATGCCTTTTGCAAATGCAGTATGCGTTTCGAGCCATTGGCATCTAATCTGTCATAATCATACAATCTATAAGTAATATCACTAGCCTCCTGTACTTCGGCAACTATCGTACCACGCTTCATTGCATGCACCATCCCTGATGGAATCATAATCGCATCCCCCTCTTGAACAGGATATACAGCCAAATAGTCGGACAGATGCCCCTCTGCTACCGCATCACATACAAGTTGTTTTGTCATCGGTTGTTTCCATCCCCATACGATCGCAGCGTTAGGTTCCGATGGCATCACATACCACATTTCAACCTTACCCAACGATTCTTCATTTTCAAAGGCGTAATCATCATCCGGGTGTACTTGAATACTCAAATCCGCATCTGCATCTATAAATTTAAGCAGTACAGGAAACATATTTCCAAACACCTCATAAACCTTATCCCCGACAAGATCACCCATATACACTTCCAATAGGTCTCGCAGTTCATTTCCTGCGAGAAACCCATTGGCTACAACTGTGGAATGCTCTGCCATTGAAGATATAAGCCAACTCTCACCGACATTTTCAAGCGCATCAGCAGTTGGCATATACCACTCCTTGATATGTTGTCCTCCCCAAATTTTAGGTAACAAACAAGGAGTAAACTTCAGTGGATATAATTGCATATTTTTTCTTCTATTCTTTTTTTAGAGTTCCGCCTATTTAATATTACGTAGGTGTTTTTCCCAATTCCAGGCAGAGCGCAACACATCATCTAATGGAGTGTTCGCTTTCCAACCAAGAACCGTATTTGCTTTTGTTGGATCCGCCCAAACCTTTTCAATATCTCCCTCTCGACGAGCAACTATCGAATAAGGCACATTTACCCCTGTTGCTTTAACAAATTCATGTACAATTTCCAACACGCTTAAGCCTCGTCCAGTCCCTAAGTTGAAGGTTTCTATCTGCTCAGTCGCTTCATTTTTAAGCATACGTTCTACTGCCTTCACATGTGCCTTGGCCAAATCTACTACATAGATGTAATCTCTAATGCACGAGCCATCCGGTGTGTCATAATCATCACCAAATACCTTCAACTCTGTTCTTAATCCTGCTGCCGTCTGAGTTACAAAAGGAAGCAAATTATTCGGGACACCATTAGGCAACTCCCCTATCAACGCCGAAGGATGTGCTCCAATAGGATTGAAGTAACGCAATATAGTGGCATGCAAATTGGCGTCTGCATAAGCTTCATCGCGAATAATATCTTCATTTATCTGCTTAGTATTGCCGTAAGGAGACAAAGCCTTTTGCAGTGGAGCTGTTTCATCCACTGGCAGATGTTCTTTGTCCGGTTGTCCATACACAGTACATGAGGATGAAAATACAATATTATTCACATGGTATCGACGCATCAGCTCCAACAATGTGATAAGAGAGCCAATATTATTACGATAGTACATCAATGGTTTTTCCACCGATTCTCCAACAGCTTTGCTTGCTGCAAAATGAATGACTCCGTCAATATCTGTAAATTGTTTGAATATATTCTCCATATTGACAAAATCATTGCAATCTACATTGCAAAAATCCGGACGTTTCCCAACAATAGTTGTTATACCATCCAATACATCAATTGAAGAATTACTCAGATTATCAACAATCGTTACATCGTAACCTTGTTGCATCAGTTCTACTACTGTATGCGAACCGATATATCCGGTACCACCGGTTACTAAAATTCGTGCCATAGCAAATCGATAATGCTAATTTTGCATTAAAATAATTTTTCGGGATATACACCCTCTTTAATTAGACTATTTATCTTCAATACCACTTGAGGTCTGTCCTCTGCGTATGTAACACCAAACCATTTTGACGGAGTGTCGAGCACCTTACAAGTTGCTTTCCCTGTCATAATTAGGTCATTTACAACAGTTGGTATATAAAACTCTTTCTTTAATTCATTTCCATACTGCAGAAGGAATGAACGAAATGCCTCTTCTGCATATCCAAAATATTCAGGAGTGAAACCCCACATATTCATGGAAACGGGCGTATTGGGAGCGAGAACCGTATCTTTACCATCCTCTGTATAAACTATTTTATCGCCAACACTTTCAATTTTAGTTCGCTCTACAACATCCGTCAAATACCCGTTTGCATCCGTTGAACATACACCACGGCTCACACTTCCGTTCTCACTCAATGTATTTGCGACACGATAGCCTATCATGCAATACTTTCCCTTTGTACCCTCTATCTTTTTAAGATAATCTGCCAAAATTTGAAAAGACTCCTTACCATAAAAGTCATCAGCATTGATGACAGCAAAAGGTTCATTGATAATATCTTTTGCCATCAATACAGCATGATTAGTGCCCCATGGTTTTGTCCGTTCTTTGTTATAAGAATACCCTTCCGGCACCTTATCTAACGATTGAAAACATACTTCACAGGATACCTTGTCTTGGTATTTCGAGAGTACCACACGACGAAAATCATCTTCAAAGTCCTTGCGTATTACAAATACAATTCTTCCGAAACCGGCCCGAAGTGCATCGAATACGCTGTAGTCCATAATCGTTTCGCCATTCGGTCCTAATCCGTCAATTTGTTTCAATCCACCGTAGCGGCTTCCCATTCCCGCTGCTAATACAAATAATGTAGGTTTCATATATTCCATTTTATTTAATGTTTTCCATAAATACTTGCTTGTATAAACTTCTCAATCATCATCCCCCTATTCTTCATCATCAATTTCTACTCGCCCATTTGTTTTCTTATGTTTCAACCACAATCCATATACTTCTGAGCAATTCCCTGCAGTAGTAAATGCATGTATGTTGTTGTCTTTCATAAAGTGCATTAGATTCGAAAATTCATCTTGTGTCAGTAGAGTTTGAATTTCTACATTCTCTTCATTTTTATATCCACCTATTACACGATATAATGAACAACCACGCACCAAATCATCAATTATGTATCGTCTTATCTTTTCATAATCCGGAGAAATAATACATACTCTCTTTCTACGACTGAATGTCGCTGAAAAATAGTTTATTACCAATCCATTTATCCATGTACCGATTAACCCTATCACGACCATACGAAAATCGTTGATAAGAAATGCTGAGCAGCAAATTAACGCTCCACCGATGGACACTGATACTCCTATATCAAAATGTAGATATTTATTGATTATTTTTGCCAATATATCCAATCCCCCGGTAGAAGCATTGATCCGAAATTCTATTGCCTGGCATACGGATAGCAAAAACACAAAACATACTAAATCAAACCACACATCACCCAATCCCAATCCCGCAGACATTACCGAATCTTTCACTTGAACCAATACATTTCCGGATTTATCTAAGATGTAGGGATTTCCATTGGGGTCAATCACTGTCTGACCAGCTAATAATTGAGACTTCACTATAGGAAGGTCTATTATTTTATGTGTAAAATGCGTATAGGGCAAAACCATATCCCAAAATTGGGTCAATGGTCCCAATATCATAGCAGTATAAACCGTCTTTGCTCCGAATTCATTTCCAATCAATAAGAAGGCTAGTAACAACAAAAAGGCGTTGATACCCATCACCAAATACGAAAATGTGTCCGCATTGCCACCTATCAATGTATTGATAACAATACTCAACCCGGATATGGTTCCTACTATCAAATGACTTGGAATCAGAAAATAATAGACTGCAGCAGCTCCCAAGAGCATACCAAGTGTCATAATGACTAGCTCCTTCCAAAAACGTTTTGTATGCAATGCATGGCGAAAGGATACCCAAAGATTAGTCCAATACGAGGCTGTAAAATACTGTTGCAGATAGTTTTGCATAAGGTATGAAATTAAGGATTCATTCGCATCACAAACCTAGCCGTCCGACGTGTCATTTGACTAAGTAAAATATCTCTCCCATTTGTTTCTTGTTCTATTATCTCTTTTGTAGTTCCACGAATAGTTAATAGCTTCAGCCCATTATTATAGACCACTCTATAGCGCTCTCCCAATTCTCGCAAAGCGTATTCTACATTTCGAGAATCATCTACACATACCGAGATTGTTACTGCCGATGACTGTATTAGGGAAACTTTCAATCTATTTTTATGAATAATCGCAAATATGTCGCTCAAACTCTCCTCTAATGCAAACGCAAAATCTTTTGCTCGTACGGTTATGAGTATTTGATCCTTTCGCCATATATACACCGGAACCTCTATACTTGATACCACATCTGCACTAATCACCGACCCGGCTTCTTCTGGATGAGCGAATGGCCTTACATATAGAGGAATCTGTTTATTTTCTAATGGTCGTATTGTTTTTGGATGTATAATTTGAGCACCGGAATAGGACAATTCTACCGCATCATTATAGCTTAATCGTGGTATCAAAACTGTATGCTCGACCAATCGGGGATCGGCGTTCAGTATTCCCGGAACATCTTTCCAAATTGTAACGGAATCCGCATCCAAAAAATTTCCGACTAATGCAGCTGTATAATCAGATCCCTCCCTTCCCAATGTCGTTCGGAGCCCATTATTCGTTCCCCCAATAAATCCTTGCGCAACAAAGACACTTCTCTTTTCCTTGAATACAACAGACTGTATTGCTTTTGCAGAATACATCATATCCACATTTGCTTCTCGGAATGTATTGTCCGTGCGCAAGAGTAATGCCATATCCAAACGCACACTATCTATTCCTTCTTTTTGTAGATATGCATTTACAATACTTGTTGATAATAATTCACCTATACTGACCAATTGATCATAAGATGCATCATAATCGTTTTGGTCATAAATAGTCGGCAATGTAGAAAAAGGCAAAATATTAGTCGTAATACCTAATTCAACAAGAATAGCCTGATGATACAAAATCAAATCATGCCATTCCTTTTCTGCAGTGTCAAAATTGCCGACCCATTGTGCAGCAAAAATATGTTCTAAAGCATTGGTTGTCTTTCCCATAGCCGAGACCACAACCACGAGCTGTTCTTCGGCCATTGAGATTATTCGAGTCACATTACGGACTGACTCCGCATTGCACACAGACGCACCACCAAACTTATAGACTTTCATCTTATATTAAATAGCGTAACCGACTAAATGATAATATTTCACATATTAAAACGGAAATATATGCTCTACAAATAGAACAACTCCAACTATTATAAATTTGCCATGTGAATAGCAGTTACAGCCCCTTCTATTCCCTTGTTACCCAACTTTCCTCCGGCACGATCAATTGCTTGTTGTTTATTTAGTGTTGTCAACACCGAAAAAATAACCGGCACATTCCCTTGTGCATTCAATATTGTTACACCTTGTGTAACCGACTGACAAACATAATCGAAATGAGGAGTATCTCCTTGTATTACACAACCGATTACAATGACGGCATCCATATCTGCATACTCACTAATTACTCGTGATGCAGCAAATGTGAGCTCAACTGTACCAGGAACATGTACGATCACTATATTATCCTCATCAACCCCATGTTTTTCTAATGTATCTAGCGCTCCTTGCGCCATAGCGTACGTTATATCCGAGTTCCAATCTGCAACTATAATTGCATAGCGCTGATGTTTGAGAACATCAGCGCTGGGCAATGTAGTAGCATCATATTTCGACAAATCAGTTGTCATTACTCTGCTGCAATTGAAATATATTTCTCAATATCCTGCGCCTCCACCGAAGCAGGATACTCATCTTTTATTCGTTCAAAAGCCTTCTTTGCTGCCTTTTTATTACCTTGTTCCAAATATACAAAACCAGCTTTTTTCAAGCTCATGGGTGCAATCAAATCATTACCGGACTTAGCAGCCGACTCGAAAGCTTTCACCGCCTTTCCGTATTCATTCAACTCCACATATACATCTCCCAACAACTGCGAAGCAGCAGGATCTATAGTAAGATCTTTGGCCGAGAATTTTTTTAAGTACTTTGCAGCCTCTTCATATTCACCTAATTCATAGTAGCAAATACCGGCATATAACGCAGCTAATTTTCCTGTTTGATATGCTTTATAAGAATTTGCAATTTGTTCAAAACCAACACATTCGGTCTCATCTCCGTTTAGTGCTTTTTCAAAATCGCCTTGTTGGAAATAAACCACTGCTTTTGCATTTTCGTTACTAGCCTGTAGGGCTTTAGGCTTCCATACATACTGGTTGAGTGCAATCAGTCCGCAAACTACGACCACAATTGCCAGAATACTCCAAGACAACACTTTAGAATGCTTTTCTATCCATTGTCCTGTTGTAGTCAATGCCTCATTCACTTCTTCCAAGTGTTGATCTTCTTTTTTGAATTCATCTTTCTTTGCCATAATTATGTCTTTTATTTAATTTCAAGTTGTATATGTCATTTATTATTCACTTCACCTGTATGAATATACAGACAAAGCTTTAAGCGTACAAAAGTACTACTTTTCTTGAATATATACAAATCCGCCGTACAAAATTACTGCATTATGTACATAAATAGTCGGCTAATAATATGTATTCTGCCTGTTATTTTGTACAAACTAGTAATTTATCTTCCATCAAATACACTTGATCCAATGGAACGCCATGTTCTACAAGGAGTCGCCTATCCGGACGAAACATTGTAAAAAACGACTTAGCTGATTTACAACGAACACGTGCTTCATGATAATTTTCAAAAGCCATCATTCTATCTCCTCGTACAAAGCAACAATGACCATAATTTATATAATCCATCGTAGTGGCTTTATCTGAAGATAGACGCTCCACTAACAGTTGTTCGGCTACATCCAGTTGGTCCCACAACAGATCCATCTTTCCGGCCGCTAAATACACCTTTTGTATCTCATGAATACGTGTTTCGTTTTCTCCCACAATTAGTGAAAATACCCAAGTATCTGGCAACATTGCCATCACGCCTGCTAAATACTCTTTTTCACTTTCCGGCATCCAGGATACTATCTTTTCCAAGCTGTCCGGCTTATCTCCATCCATCCCCAATAATTCTTGTATGGGTTCAGGTAGGTTATCTATGTCCAGCTCGCTGTTTGCCATCAAATCACGGATATTTATATTGATAGAACGAGTTAGTGCCATCAGTATTTCAAAAGCTCGTTCTCCATCCCCTATCGCTGTTTCAAATGCTTCTGTTATGGTCGGAAAGAAATCAATACGCACATCATAATGAGCCAATAACAATATAAGTGAAGCCATCGCCTGGTCAGCTACGATGGTGTTTGTAGAGGCCGCTGCATCCACCATATACAACATAGCATCCTCCGAGAAACATTCACGCAGATTACGCCCTAACGACACTGTCGCTGCAAGCAATGTTTTATTATCTGTCGCACTCTCTAACTTTTGGCGAAGCCAATCAAAGTCATTCGGTTGTATTTGAACACAAGAAGAAAAATAACGGATTACACTATCAAAATGTTCCGGATTAAATTTGTGTATATTGGGTGATAATCCACAACATACCCGTATGGACGCATAGACTTCGTCTACCAACCGATAGGTCTCCGTTGTTAAGTCATCTAATATTTTGTCACGTTCCGGATCTTCAATAGATAGATAGTAACCGAATACCTGTTCGTAATTTCGGTCTATTTGGTCAATACGTTCCACGTATGACATATCTCCTATCTGCGTCACCCATTGTTGAACGACTACCAGCGCATGGTTAATCATCCTTTCTCCCAGTGCACGCTCTATTGTATTGATTTGATTTTCTATATTTTTCTTATCCATAACTCACACCATTCAGAATGTTATTCTCTCCACACACCTACTCTATGATCTACTTTGTCTGAGATAACTTCTCACACTCGGATATTGCTCGATGAAATTCCTTATCATAACGAAGTTGATAGGCAATATCTCCACGTTGGTAATAATAGCGTAGCACGATTTCACTGCCTAACAATCTCTTTATCTCATCAATATTTCGATAGATAGCATCACGATACGATGGATTCATTTGTTCTTTCAGTGCTTTCAATGATGCCAATGTTGTGCTGTCAATATCCTCCATCTGTGCCATCTCAATCACATTCGTAAAATATTTGCTTGTCTCTGTCTCATACAAGAATCCTTGTTCGGATAAGAATTGACAGAAATCCTCAATATCTTGCTCCGTTAGTTGGAAGTCATCTAATTTTGCGATACTCTCGTGCTTTTGTTTATATTGTGTGGCGTAGTCAAAGAACATATTCTTCACATACAGCGAATAACTAATATCCACTTTCGCTGAGTCCGATAATACAATATCCGGCAATATACCACCAGCTGAATCACGATGCAGTGTTTTCCCTCGTTGGCGTTCTGCATAGTCTATTGCCTGAATACAACGTCCTGAAGGAAGATAGTATTTTGCTGTTGTCACTTTTAGATTTCCATCATATACTATCGGGCGTACATTTTGCACCAACCCTTTTCCAAAGGTCCGCTGTCCTATCAATGTAGCTCTGTGTAGGTCCTGCAGACTACCACTGAAAATTTCGCTGGCGGATGCCGAATTATTATCTACCAGAATAACCAATGGTAAATTCGGGAACCGCACCGCCTTTGTAGTTGTATAGGTGTAGTTTGCTTTTTGAATTTTGCCTTGCGTTGAAACAATATCCACCCCCCTATCAACAAATAGGTTAACCATCTCTCCGGCTTCACTCACCAGTCCACCGCCGTTACCTCGAAGGTCAACAATCAGCGAACCTATATGCTGATTGTAGTATAAATCATCCAATGCAGTGGCAAAATCGAGAGCCGAGTTTTCCGTAAATTCAGAGAAAAGAATATAACCTACCGGTTGGGTCAACGAATCGGCCGACACTGCACAATAGTATCGAACCGGTTCTAAATGAATATCTTCTCGTTGAAAACTCACTTTGAATGGTTTCTCTACACCATCCCGTTCAAGAAGTAATGTAATCTCCGAGCCGGGAACGCCACGAAGGTTATTGCTCACTTCGGATACCGATTGGCCGTCCGTTGAGATTCCATCTACTGATAAAATTCTATCTCCGGCCAATACCCCATTGCGTTGGGCAGGTTTACCTTCATAAGGGTTTGCTACTATTACCTGTTTTACAAGATGTCCTTTCTCATCTTTACGCTCTCGTTGTTGAATTATAGCGCCGATCCCTCCATATTTACCACTTGTCATCATACGCAAATCATCCTGCTTTTTCTTAGGATAATATACCGTATAGGGATCTATACGCTGTAACATAGCGTTAATGGCGGTTTCTGTCAAATCTTCATAATTGAGCGTGTCTACATAGTTTATGTCTAACTGGCGCAGAACATCTGAAAATATATTCAACGACTTGTCAATCCGTGAAGTTTTCTGCTGTGCACAGACAGCGCAAGGTGCAATGCCTAATACGATAGACACTACCAATCCTATTGCCCAACGCGTTTTTTTCATAGCAATTATTTCGAAACAATTACTTTAATTTATTGGGGACAAAAGCTGACACATCCTTGTTGTACGAATAGAGATCACGCACCAAAGTCGACGAAATGTGTGCATATTCCGGGCGTGTATATAGAATTATGGTTTCTACTCCACCCAATTGTTTATTAGCTTCCGCCATATTACGTTCATACTCAAAGTCGGATACACAGCGGATACCACGCAAGATGAAATCACATCCTTGTTGTTTGGCAAGATCAACCGTTAAACAATCATATATCATAACATGCACCCGTGGCTCATCTTTGAATATTTTCTGAATGGCCATCTCTCGTTCCCGAATAGGAAATGTTTCCTTCTTCGTACTATTACGGCCTATCCCTATAATGATTTCATCAAAGATATTAAGTCCACGCAATACTATATCATAGTGACCAATTGTAAATGGGTCAAAACTACCTGGAAATAACGCTTTTTTCATAGTATATTTATATTATCATACATTCGTTCTAAGATATCTGCAATGCCTTTGCAGCTTCCGCATTGCGTCGAGGATTATCGTACATCTCTACTAATTTTGTACGCAAAAACTCGGTATCCTTGTTGGGAATATCTATCAAAGCTAACCGTTCCTCAATATATCTATCAAATTCTGCGCCCCGCTCAAACAACTCATACCCCAAATGAATATGCCTATCAATAATGTCACACACAAATTGAATTTGCTCGTTGCGGCTTTGATTACGCAATTCCGGGTGGAGCTGCAAGTATTTCATTATTTCATGGTTGATACTGGGAGTCAACCGATATACCACACGCCCTTTTTGTCCGTTAATACCTGTTTTCATTGACAGGATATCATCTGCTTTCGTTTTGTGCCAATAGGGATTATCACGTTTTAGCTGCATTTCGCGAGCTTTAAGGTAATCACAAGGGTCATATTCGTATGAGATCGAAACAGGACAAATATTCAGCTTCATTATTGCTTCAAAGAAGTCCGGCGCATCGATCGTTAGCATCTTTAATACTCCGGGTTGCGTATGGTCATTTCCGTCTTTTGCACGCCCCTCTCGTTGTGCAAGCCATATTGATTTATGGTGCGTACGCAAATCATTGATATAGCTCGATAGCACTTTTGCATTGGCCAATTGCTGATGTACAGACCCATTTCTAATCACCACAAAGCTATGCAAATACCGCACAAGTGGTTCTATCCACCATTTACCAAACAGATTATTGCCAATTCCAATATAGGGGCGGATAAAATAGCGTTTACGAAGCAACATCGATAGCCACGCCGAATCCATACAAATATCTCGGTGATTGGTCATAAAAAAAGCCCCATGCTTAATATCTTTCTCAATAGCTTTTCTATCCCCCAAATAAGCTAACTTAACCGATGTGGTTGTCTTGCATTGTACCACTCGGAGAACGGGAAATATATTAAACCAATCGGTTAGAGCCAACCACCAATTGTTACGGTAAGCTCGAATATCTTTATACGGATCGTTTTTCTTTTTCATTGATATAGTTAGTTATCAGATGGAATACTTTCTAATGCTAATTTTGCGGCTTCACGATAGGCTACTATCAAGCCTCCTGTTCCCAATAGCGTACCGCCAAAATAACGGACCACAACTACCAATATATTGTCTGCCCCGCAAGAATCCATAGCCCGCAGAATCGGTATCCCGGCTGTACCATGGGGTTCGCCATCGTCTTTCGTTCGCCAAAGATCTTGTCCCAATCGATAGGCATAGCATACATGACGAGCATCATGATATTGTTTCTTATACCATGCAATGCGTGTCTTAGCCTGTTCTTCATCGGCTATAGGTTCAACAAACGACAAGAATCGACTTCCCTTCTCTTTGTAAATCCCTTTTCCTATTGCCGTGCCGGATTGTGCTACTGCCATATTCGTTAATTTGCCGCAAAGGTACGCATTTTTTGCTGAATATGCAAAGTTATCTATAAAAAGAAAACGACTTCAAATGGATTGAAATCGTTTTCTAATCTAATATCATAACACCAAATCTGATACCTGTCAATTTCCTAACGGCGAAGCGTTGCCTCTATTTTGCTCACTTGCATACGAAGTGCCGCATCCACCGACAATTGTTCTCGCATTGTTCCCAACGAATGCAATACTGTTGCATGCGTTCTCCGTCCCATATAGAGACCTATCTCGCTCAGCGAACGATTTGTCAGTTCCTTACTTAGATAAATTGCCACATTGCGTGCGTGCACAATCTCTTTAGAACGACTTTGCGACAGGATCGTATTAGTAGATATATTATAGAATGAAGATACTGCCTCCACTACTGCACTCATATCAATCGTTTGCGGCTGCACTGCCACAATACGAGCTACTACTTCTTCGGTCAGCGACAGATCTATCTCTCTGTCCGTCAGGGTCGAATAGGCCAATAGGCTCGCCAGTATTCCCTCCAAATCGCGCACCGATTCACGCACATTGCTGGCTATATAGTCAATCACCTCATCCGCCATCTGAATTCCATCCCGATGCATCTTGTTTAGCAGTATATTACGACGCAATTCGAAATTTGGACGGGCAATTTCTGCCGCCAATCCCCATTTGAAACGGGTCAAAAGACGGTCTTCTATGTCTTTCAGTTGTACCGGAGAGCGATCCGACGTCAATATCAATTGCTTTCCCGATTGCTGTAAGTAATTGAATATATGGAAGAATGTATCTTGCGTTCCTTTCAGTCCTGCCAAATATTGGATATCATCCATTATTAGCACATCTACACTTTGATAAAAATTCAAGAAATCGGGAATACGATTATTGACACGCGCATCTTGGTATTGCAGTTTGAAAGTATTTGCAGACACATACAGCACACGCGCATTCGGATTGAGAAGCAGCACACGATTGCCAATAGCATTCGCCAAGTGAGTCTTTCCTACTCCGCTTCCACCATAGATGAATAATGGGTTAAATGCAGTACGACCGGGTTCTTTTGCAACCGTTACACCGGCAGTTCGTGCCAGCTTATTCGGATCACCGGCTACGTAAGAATCAAAGGTATACTGCTCATTGAGCTGCGTATCAAAATGAGCAACGCCGGTTACTGTAGTCGGATTCGATACACCATTTTCATATCGAATACTTTCATTTGAGGCACCCACAGACGGAATTATACTTCCTGTATTAGAGGTAGAATCAATCAGCACACGATACTCCAAACGCGTCCCTTGCCCAAATATGCTGAACAGCGTTGATGCCAACAGCCGAATATAGTTCTCCTCTATGTAATCCGCCATATATTGCGATTTGACTTGCAGAACCAACACACCATTTTCATATTGCAGTGGGATCAACGGCGCAAACCATGTTTGGTACGCCGTTGGAGTCAAGTTGTCAGCAAATATCTGCTGACATTTTGCCCACAATATGTTCAGTTGTTCGTTCATATAGAGTCAAAAAAATTCGAAGGTTCTACCTCCGATTTCGATTGCAAAGGTACTACAAAATCAGGAAACGGGCAAATCTCCCCCTATCTTACAGGTTATGAATTTCGGCTATTTTAGCGAATTTCAGCAAGTTACAAAATCCGCACTGTATATCAATCAGTTATGGCGATGGCGATGCGTTAATTCTTTGATACTGATAGACATTAACCTAAGACAAAAGACTTAGAAAGCTCCTATCTATCTGTGTGATTTACACCCAGTTTTCGTAGTAATTTGTGTAATAGAAAAATATCGTTATTTAGAAACGAGACAAATAAGAAGCAGGATGGTATATGAAAAAATGTTCCACAGAGTGGCACCGTCATCTATTCTATCAAGGTCTTTATTTCATATTGTAACCCAATATGGTATTTAGTCCGATGAGAACCAAGTTTTTTTCAAAATATATCTCATAGCGTTGGCTCGGAGTTGACCGCACATTGTTGAGTATATAAGCCGCATTTCCGCCTGTGAGATAGGTTCGAAAGTGTTCCACGCGCTCCCCTAAGGTTCGCATATACCCCTTCACCTCGTATGCCACCCCTCGTATTACTCCAGCTGCTATAGCATCACAAGTATTCTTACCAAATAGAGGAATTAGCTCATTCTCATCTCGCTCCACGAGCGGCAATTTCTTGGTCATTTGGCGCAGTACAGTCGCCCGCATCCTAATTCCGGGGGCTATATTTCCGCCTTCGTATCGCCCTTCCGATGATACATAGTCGTAAGTAATGGCACTTCCGGCATCAATTATCAGCAGATTTTCGTTAGGGCACAACGCATTGGCGCCTACTGCAGCAGCAAGCCTATCTTGTCCCAATGTATGCGGAGTATCATATCCATTGATAATGGGAACAGGAGTTGTATGATCAAATAGAATAAAATGTTTCGATTGCCGGTGCAATACATTTACCACTGCCGGGTCTATATTGATCACCGATGATACGATACTATCTGTTATCGGATAGAGCGTAAAAAGCTTTTCCACATCAGCCGAAGAGAACGACTTGTATATAAAATTATTCACAATCCGTCCTTCAGGGGTCATAAGTGCCACCTTGGTGCGCGAATTCCCTTGGTCGATACAGAGATTCATAGTTGACATCCCCTCCTTTGGAGGGGCTTGGGGAAGTCTTTATATAGTATACAGAAACCGTTTAATGGATTTCTTCGGCGTTTTCTCAAACTCGTGTGCGTATATTTTTATTTTCGCTATCTGCTCGTAGGACGCCAACTGCGGGTTGAGTTCTTTGCGGTTCTGTTCCATCACTTCTGCCAATTGCTCTTCCGTCAGATGAGCTGCATCCACTGCTTCAAAATCCGGGCATACAAGGGCTACCAACTGTGTGCCGCTCTGCAATACCAGCGATTCCATTATATACGGCATATTGTTCAATTTTGCCTCTATTTCTTCGGGGTAGATATTCTGCCCGGAAGGACCCAGAAGCATCGTTTTGCAGCGTCCC
Organism: Bacteroidaceae bacterium; assembly: GCA_963659655.1. GTDB lineage: Bacteria > Bacteroidota > Bacteroidia > Bacteroidales > Paludibacteraceae > Colicola. The sequence goes on from CAVKVE010000007.1 coordinate 38,186, forward strand.
TTGATGTAGATGAACTTATCTGCATCTATCTCGCCCAAGTC
>CAVKVE010000007.1:38461-43038 GCA_963659655.1 Bacteroidaceae bacterium
ATTGTAACGGGGAATTTGATACGGCGCAAGAACGCTTCCACTTCTGCATTGAGCGGAGCACCACCGATAATAATCTGTGAGAACTCGCCACCGAAAGCCGCTATCAGTTGCTCGCGTATCTTACCCAGAACGATCTCATCCAGATAGGGCACTTTCAGCACCCAACTGACTGGAGCCTTGCTAATCTGCGGCACAATCATCTTCTTATATATCTTCTCCAATATCAGCGGTACGGAGAGGATGATCGTCGGGCGTACCTCTGCGAATGCTTTGAGCAGCACTTTTGCAGCCGGTGTGCGTCCTATCAAGTAGGTGTGACCGCCCGCAGCGAGGCAGGCGAGGAAATCGAATGCGCACCCATAAGCGTGTGCAAGCGGCAAGAAAGCCACATGGCGTGCTCCGGGGAAAGTGAGGTGCGAGTCGATACCGAATCGGATATTCCCCGCCAACGCATTGCAGGGCGTGATAACCCCTTTCGAGAATCCCGTTGTACCGCTGGTGTAGTTGATACTTGCCACTTCCGAATTGGCACGCTCATCGTAATGCACATCATTCGCCGTGTAGCCATTCGGATAACTCTCTGCAAATTGCTTAACTATCGTGTGTTGCGAGACCTCCTTCTCATCTAATTTAGAAGTGAGTACTCGCCATTCATTGAGCGAGAACACCGCCAGCACATTCGGAATTTGTTCGGGGTCTATTCCTTCCCAATTTGCATCGGACACAAAGAACAATTTTGCTTCCGAATGATTTACGATATGAATGGCATCATTGGCTTTGAAATCTTGTAGAATCGGCACAATGATAGCCCCATAAGTCACAGTAGCCAAATAGACCGACACCCAATTGCTGTTGTTTTTACCCATTACAGCAATTTTATCGTTCCTTTGGATTCCGGCCTGTTGAAATAGTATGTGCAGATGGGCGACGACTGCAGCCAATTGCCCGTAAGTAAGTGTTCGATCCGTTCCGTAGTCAGTTACAGCTTCAAGCTCCCAATTAGTGCGGAAAGATGTTTCGAATATCTTTACTAAGTTTTCTTTTTCTTGTGTCAGCATAATGTATCTAATGGATTAGACAAACATATTTTTTTAGCCGTCTAAACAATTGGATTTCCGCTATTTTATTGTGGAGGCAGCACGTCTTTCAGCGATGAACTTGTACCGGAAACGATCACACTATCTACCACAAACTGACTATTGCCACGCCAAGGCAAAGTACCGAAATAGCGTTTCCAGTGCAGTTTAATATTGCGATTGCTGCTCTCTTCTATTTTATGCGCAACAGCCTCATCGGCCACCGAGAACTTAAACTCATTCGATTGAATAGTCGAAGTGGTATTTTTCGAGTTATATCCGGTCTGAATCATTTTTCCTTCGTAGGTCTTGAATATAAACCCTTCTTTTTGGAAATAGTTTATATCCCCTTCGTTATAGCCGGTACTATACACGAAACAGAATTTGAAGAAAATAAAGGTAGCGAGTCCCAGCACCACAATAGCGCTGAGCCAACTCAATATCTTACCTGCCTTACTCATAGTTGTAAATTTTATTGTCTTATTTTATTTATAGAGTAGTATTGCTTTGTTCCGGTCTGCCCTTCCTAACACACTACCCCACTCTTTTTCGTATTCATTGTGCCTTAGCAACTCTCGAACTGTCGCAAGAAACGCACATCGTTCTCGGAGAACAAGCGCAGGTCTTTCACGCGATATTTCAAGTTCGTGATACGCTCAATACCCATACCGAACGCATAGCCCGAGTACACTTTCGAGTCAATGCCGCAGGCTTCCAGCACATTCGGATCGACCATACCGCAGCCCAAAATCTCCACCCAACCGGTACCTTTGCAGAACGAGCAGCCCTTTCCGCCGCAGAGGTCGCACGAGATATCCATCTCCGCAGACGGCTCTGTGAATGGGAAGTAGGACGGACGCAGACGAATCTTCGTCTCGGGGCCAAACATCTCTTTTGCAAAATAGAGCAGCACCTCACGCAGGTCGGCAAACGACACATTCTTATCGACATACAGCCCCTCCACTTGGTGGAAGAAGCAGTGCGCACGCGCCGAGATGGCCTCGTTACGATAGACACGCCCCGGACAAAGCACACGAATCGGCGGCTTTTGGCTCGTCATCACACGCGTCTGCACGCTACTTGTATGCGAGCGGAGCAGCACATCGGTTGGTTTCTGCACGCCTATTTCTTTCTCTATGAAGAAAGTGTCTTGCATATCGCGTGCGGGGTGTTCGGGCGCAAAATTCAGCAAGCCATAGACATGTTTGTCGTCCTCCACCTCCGGACCATCGGCTACGGTAAAACCAATGCGGGAGAATATATCGATTATCTCCTCGCGCACGAGCGAGAGCGGGTGACGCGTACCCAACTCGATGGGGTCAGGCGTACGGGTCAAGTCCTGTTTATCTTGCTCGGCACGCACTGCATCCAACTGTTCACGCATTTCGGCAATACGCGCTTCTGCTTGTTGACGCAGGGCATTCAGTGCCTGCCCTAACTCTTTTTTCTCCTCTTTGGGAACCTCACGGAATTCATTGAACAACTCGGTGATTTCCCCCTTCTTACTTAGATATTTAATACGCAGAGACTCTAACTCGTCGGCATTGGCAGCTTTCATTTCTGCCACTTGGCTTAACAGTCCCTGTATGCGTTCTTTCATTGCCATATTAAAATCGTTTTTATTTATTTCAGTTATGTTGTTTGCTTATTTGTTCTGTTCCTTGTGCTTTGATTATTGTATATTTCGTAATCCCCTGTTAGTTACACTTTCGTTCGTAACATAGCATACTACCTATGCTTAAATTACAAATACTATGGGATATACATCCACATACTAACCATTGATTACAACCTTGTATCGCACTATGTTCGCCCCACCCATGTCATAATTCAACCGCATCTTCTACCTATTCCGCCCCTCTTTCATTCCAATTTCCAAAAATCGCACAAAGATACGACTTATTTTTGGAATACACAAACCGACCTTTCTTTCTGCATCGGACATCGCAGATTATACCCTCTCTTGCCAATCAACAAAGCTCCTCCCTACGAGTTTCTATCAATAGTATATCAATAGTCGATCAATAGTCTATCGAATAAGTTTCGCGATATTATCGCGTGATTATCGCGTGATTAACGCGTGATTGTCGCATTATTATCGAATCAGAGTCATACTATTGGCATATTTCTTGTGTATTTTTTCAAATATAATTTCATTTCATCACACACAAAAATCCCATCCATTATGGCACGAGTTACCTTGTCCTACCCCATTGATACCCTACATGGACAATTGAGTCACCACGAACGCATCATTTTTCGGCAGAAATATGCCTATTCACCGAGTGGAAGTCGCCTACGGGCTTATGCTCCCGAGTCGTATGTCGTAGCCAATCCGCGTGATTGGAATCGCCATCCTGCCCAAGGCAACGAGTTGGCAAATATGCAGCGATTCAGTGAGGCAAACCGTCTCATGAAGCAAGCCATTGCGTCGGATAGTCCTGATAGAGCCGAGTGGCAACGCCGTTGGGAGGCACAATTACACCATGCAGAGTCGGACGCTCCGATAGACAAGCGCACAGGACAACGCAAGATTTATGCTCGATTTGACAAATATGTTCTCTCTCATATTCTTCGCGATATCAAAACTTCAGCCCAATGACTCGGTTCCATCATCTATTTTGTACTATTCTTGTCGTATGGTGTGGTGCTACGACCGCCACAGCTCAGCTCTTATACGAAGTTAGCGGCAATGGTTGTCGGGCAAAGTCGTATATTCTCGCTACCAATCGTTTGGTAGATATGTCCTTTATTGATACCATTCCGAATGCCTTTGCCTGCTTTGCCGACTGTGACAAAGTGCTTACCGAGTTCGCTATGCAAGACTACGAAGCCATAGCGGCACTCCGTCAGGCAGCCCTACTGCCCGACTCAGTCAAACTGACCAACTTCTACACCGACGAGGAATATCAATATATCGACAACGCCCTTCGTATAAATCTTGGTATGGGATTAGACAAACTATGCCGTATGAAGCCGGCTTATCTCACCGAGATGTTCCGAACCGAGCTATTTAAGCAGTGGCTTCAATACGACGAGCAGCGCTCTATGGAAACCTTTTTTGAAGCGGTGGCCCAAGAGAAGGGCGTGCCGGTCTACGGATTGGACGATATAGGCGAAACCATGTACATGCTATTCGACCGAGAACCTTTCGATTGGCAATGTCGCGAGTTAAAGAAAGTGATCGAATACCCGGAGCGGGAGGTGAACCAAGAGCGCACCATTCGAGATATGTATCTCAACGGACGGTTGGCAGATATAGCGTACCAAGTCGAAGGACCCGATAACCAAACCAGTATATCCTTTTCCGACTACAAGGTCTATTCACAGCGCAACCAACAGTGGGTTAAGCGTTTAGCACCCTACTTACACGATGGACATTGTTTCATCACGCTCAACGCCATCTATCTCGGTGGCGAGAAAGGTCTGCTTTCCGACCTTCGTGAGGCGGGTTATCGTGTTCGCCCGGTCAATCGCCGTTTCTCTCTTAAGAAATAGAAA
>CAVKVE010000008.1:0-3179 GCA_963659655.1 Bacteroidaceae bacterium
ACAGAACGCCAACATGGTAAGTAATAACTTTTTCATTGTGTTGTGTTTTTTGTTGTGTGATACATATTGCGTGGCAAAGGTATGCATAATTATTCAAATATGCAACTTTGCCACGCAATAAAGTACAAATTTCGGTATTTTTAGTGCAATTGCTGCATTTTTATTGCATTTACTTGCAATGTATATGCAGTTTTTATGCAGAGAGGTGTTGAGTTGGGGCGAGTCGGGGTGCGGTGGGGAAAAATAGGGGAAGGTTAGCGGAGGGTTAGCGAAAGCTTTTGTGACCCGGTTGGACAATAATGCCTCGATAGGTGGCATCAACGGGAATACCCAAAAGATTGTAGCGGGGAGCTTGGGAGGCACTGTCGGAATCCGTAATGGCATCGATGGCGGTAGGCTCCGGGTAGGTGGTTTGCGAGATGAGCCAAAGGGTAACCACATTGTAGTCGTAGGAGACAATCGCCTCGATGCGAGTGGGACGCCCCTCGACTAAGGTACCTATATTGAACTTGTCGGCAGTGGCGTAGGTGCGGCCACGATAGGTGCAGGAAGCGCCTTGCAGGGTGACACTATCGAGGACCACATAGCGACAGACATCGGCACTATCGAGAGAGAGGATGCCGCTATCGGGGAGACACTCGATTTTTGGGGCGGTTTTCCATTCTTGGTTCGGGAGTAGTTCGGGAATACCGTAATAATTTTGGTAACGACCATGCACTCCCGTAAGCACATCGCCGTTGCTCAAACCCGACCCGTAACGACCGCCATCGGCCGTGCCTGAATCGTAGATAAGCATAGAGCCCGTAGCGTCACGGACAAAGATATAACGGTCGTATTTCTTGGTGACGACTACATCGTTGAGATAGACGGAGGCGTAGTCCTCTTGCTGAGTGGCCTCGGCAATGGTCATCTCGGGAACGGCACGAAGCAAAATGGTGGCATGGACCGTGGTGTCGGCCGTGCTGAGCGTGAGGACATCGGTATAGGTGCCCGGTTCGGTGATACGATAGGAAATGGTGAGGCGATCGCCGTCACGGTCGAGCGTGGAGGCTGAAAGCGAGAAATAGTCGCCATGCGTGAGCGAGGCTTGGATGTCCTCTGTGAGGTTGAGGGCATTGACTTGTATGGTCTTGCTGCCTGTTGCTTCGGTACTGCTAAGGCAAACCTCGCCAAAATTGGTCATCGGGGCAAGGATGACAGGTCGGTCGGTCGCAGGGGCAGCCGTCTCACGATAGATGGCGACCTGTGTGTATTGCGTAGGGTTCTGATAGCAGCCGAAAAGGTCGTTGGCGGCATTGTACTGCAGGTACTTGCCCAAACTGGTGCCGCGATTCTCGATGCGTGCCGCACCGGTTGCCTCGACGATGATATTCCAAAGACCGAACGAGCCGTAGGAAGGTGAGGTATATTGATCCCACGCGGCGAGGCGGTTCTTGGTCTTGCCGCCATTGGCAACCAAATAGGCCTCCTCGTAGCGCAACTCGTCTTGCAAAATATAGCAAGGCGTGCCATCGGTGTCGGTGGTTTTGCGGAGGGTATAAATTGCCTCATCGTTGGCGCTCAGCTGGTCACGCTCAGCGGTGTAGGTGCCGGCGATGGCGTGGATGTTGTTTTGGCTGACGCTCTCGTTGTAGTAGCCCATAATCTTGTTGGTGCGACCATCGGCAAGACCTATAATAATTTGGTCGGAGTCCTGCAACTGGTCGACAGAAGTAACCAAACGGAACGTGGATTGCGTGAAATCGGGGCTGACACCATCCGCAGAACGGATAGACACGGAATTGAGATAGATGGAATTGCGGGAGCAATGGACCGTCAGCGTAATGGTGCCGGTCTGCTCCTCCGGCAAAATGATCGTGAGATCTCGATTGGTGGTGGAAATGGTAACCGTAGAATCGATGGGAGTGTTCTCGCCCACCTGCACGGAAATACTGCCCTGGCCTTTGGTCGTGGTGGCATAGTTGAGCGTGAGGCGACGCACATGGTTGAACGACTTGACCGAGGTGGCACCCGCTCCGGTGTAGTTTTGGGTGACTTGTACACCGATGGAGTAGGAAGAAGAATAGCCGGCGGCGTCTTTGTCGGAAATCCAACCGTCGGTGGTGATATCGCATGGGGTTGTGCCCTGACGGCTTGCCCATTCGGCAGAAGTGAATGTGTAGGTGGTGATGCCTGCTTGTGCAAGACCTGCAAAGGCGCACAAGGCGATAGCACATAGCGTGCGAAGAGTATGTCTCATACTGTATGTATTTTTGTTGGTGTTATCGAAAAAAAGAATTTCGACAAAAAGCGGGTCGCCGGCTGCCGATATTCTACGGATAAGCAGCGCAAAGGTACTGCTTTTCTGCAACATACACAAACAAAGGGGCGAAAGGACGGGGAATAGAGCGGGAATTGTCGGAAAAATTTGTGTATGCACAATTTTTGTGTTACCTTTGTGCGTATTTTATGGTATAGAAAGAACTCAAAATGAAAAAAATAGGACTACTACTATTGCTCGTAGGAAGCATTTCCGTACAAGCGCAGAAACCATTGGCGGATGCATTTTCGGTGGCAGACGGCCGACAAGTATATATCGCACAAAGCAACCTGAACTATACACAATCGACCGGAAAATGGGCGTTTGCGGAGCATCCTTATGATATAATAGGATTGGCAAATGTGAGCGATGTGTCGTTAGAAGATGAAATAGATCTGTTCGGCTGGAGCGGAAGCAATGCCAATGCACCGTGGGGCGTGAGTATATCGATAAACAACTACGACTACGGGGGAAGTTTTGCGGACTGGGGACAGAACACGATAGGCACGGATGCACCCAACACATGGCGCACGCTGACCGATGCGGAATGGACCTATCTGCTGACGGGACGGGCTGCGAACCTGAGCGGCGTGGCGTGTATTCTACTCAATAATGGAAAAAATGTGAATGGGCTGGTGCTGCTGCCGGACGGATGGGAATGCCCCGAAGGGCTGACTTTTCGCAGCGGCGTGGCGGACTCAAGCTCACAGAAAGCATACGCAGATTTTCAGACCTTGAGCGTCGCCAAATGGGACTCGTTGGCCGCTGCGGGAGCTGTGTTCTTGCCTGCCTCCGGGTATCGGGACGGGCATTCGTTGGATGAAATAGGGCTGACGGGACTGTATTGGACCGCTACGCAAGCAACAAGCTCGGAACAGGC
>CAVKVE010000008.1:3444-9859 GCA_963659655.1 Bacteroidaceae bacterium
CAAGAAAATCAGTTCACTTTTGTGATGCCCAAGGGCGATGTGGCGGTAAGCGCCGAATTCTATGGACCGCTGCCGCATTTTACCCCCGAAGAGTTCTCGGTGTCGGCCACGAAAAAAGTGTATTTCTCGTCGGCAAACCTGTTCTGCAAAGGCGTGAAAAGCGGAAACTATACCTTTGAATTCGCACTCAATCAGACGGATATGCGGGGTGCAGCAAACATAAGCAGTGGGGTGCTGGCGGACACGATAGACCTATTCGGATGGAGCAGTAGCACAGGGGCTGCAACATGGGGCATAAGCACCTCGATAAACATTGTGGATTATGCGGGGGACTTTACGGACTGGGGAAAGAATACGATCGGCACGGACGCATCCGATACATGGCGTACGCTGACGCAAACGGAATGGGACTACCTGCTCAATGGGCGTGATGATGCGGACGATAAGTTGGGTGTGGCACGGATAAACCTATACAACAGCTCCGAATATGTGAACGGATTGGTGCTGCTGCCCGATGATTGGACTTGCCCCGATGAGGTGGCTTTCACGACAGGGTGGGGAACCGGCACAACGGCGGCAGACTATGCGGCGCAACAGACGCTGGAATGGACGGATTGGCAGCAGTTGGAAGCATCGGGAGCGGTGTTCTTGCCGGCAACGGGAAGCCGCGCGGCAAGCAATACGGTGGATGTGAACAAAATAGGATACTATTGGTCGGCGACTCCGAACGAGGAGGGAAATGGGGCGTACTTTGTGAACTTCTCTCCGAGCGAGGCGGTGACAACGCTGTTCTATCTGCGTTGGCAAGGGCAAGCGGTGCGATTGGTGCGGGAGAAAGACAGCACCCCAACGGATTGTACGCCGACAAAAGAGAACAAATGCGAGGCAAAGAAACGAATCGTAGCGGGTCAGCTCGTGATTGAAGTGGCAGGAAGACGGTATGACGCACAGGGAAAGGCACTGAAATAATACGGTTGGTTCGGGGCAGGTTCGGAAAATAGGGGTGCATTGGGGCAGATTTTGACAGACAGGGATAGGCTGACGCAAAAAAACAAATTTGCGTATATCAGAAAAAAGCAGTAACTTTGCGGGCTTTTCTGTGTGGGAATATTGTACCAAAATGGTATGAATAGCTTCCTGCAAGACGCCAAAACAGCCGATTACTCCTTGACAAAAGGCGGGAGAATGGGCTGTTGGACTATGGACAAAAAGAGGTGGGGGACAGAAAGTGGGCGGAGGAAAGCAGGTAGTAAAAAGTGGGCAAGGAAAAGTGGGCGGTGGGAAGGTGAAAGGTAGGCGCAGAAAAGACGGAGAGCCGACAAAGGCAGCCGGCAAAGCAAAGGTAGTAATTAAGGTATAAAAAAGATATAGTTATTTGCAGAAGTATGCAGAAAATCAGAAACATAGCGATTATCGCTCACGTTGACCACGGAAAAACGACCCTGGTCGACAAGATGTTGTACACGGCCCATCTGTTTCGGGACAACGAGCAGAAAGGCGAGTTGATATTGGATAACAACGACTTGGAGCGTGAACGAGGAATAACGATCCTTGCAAAGAATGTGTCGATTGAGTATAAAGGATACAAAATCAACATTATAGACACTCCGGGGCACGCCGATTTCGGCGGCGAGGTGGAGCGTGTGCTCAATATGGCGGACGGCGTACTGCTGCTGGTGGATGCCTTCGAAGGACCGATGCCACAGACGCGTTTTGTGCTGCAAAAAGCATTGGAACTGAACCTGAAACCGATCGTGGTGGTTAATAAGGTAGATAAACTCAACTGCCGCCCCGATGAGGTGCAGGAAGAGGTATTTGACCTGATGGCTAACCTTGACGCTACGGAAGAACAATTGGACTTCCAAACCATCTACGGCTCGGCTAAAAACGGCTGGATGTCGACCGATTGGCGCAAACCGACCACCGACTTGACCGCTCTGATGGACGCCATCATTGAGTATATTCCCGCTCCGGAAGAGCTGGAAGGTACGCCGCAAATGCTGATTACGAGCCTCGACTACAATGCGTATGTGGGCCGTATCGCCATTGGTCGTGTGCATCGTGGTGTGCTGCGTGACGGCATGAATGTGACGCTCGCAAAGAAAGACGGCACGAAAGTAAAGACTAAAATTAAGGAGCTGCATACCTTCCAAGGTATGGGACACGTCAAGACCGATGAGGTAAAAAGCGGAGATATCTGCGCACTGATTGGTATTGACGGATTCGAAATCGGCGACACGGTTTGCGACTACGAAAATCCGGAACCGCTGAAACCGATTGCTATCGATGAGCCGACGATGTCGATGATGTTTACCATCAACGATTCGCCGTTCTTCGGACAAGACGGAAAACTCGTTACGAGCCGCCATATTCAAGAGCGTTTGACCAAAGAGCTGGAGAAAAACCTCGCTCTGCGTGTGGAACGAGGCACAACGGAGAACTCGTGGCGTGTGTTTGGGCGTGGCGTGCTGCACCTGAGCGTGCTTATCGAGACGATGCGTCGTGAGGGATACGAGCTGCAAGTGGGTCAACCGCAGGTGATTATCAAGGAGATAGACGGCGTGAAGTGTGAGCCGGTGGAGCAACTGACGGTGAACACACCGGAGGAATGCTCGGGCAAGATCATCGAATTTGTGACCATTCACAAAGGCGAGATGGTCAAGATGGAGCTCGTGAACGACCGTATTCACTTGGAATTCAACATCCCATCGCGTGGTATCATGGGTATGCGTACTTATGTGATGAACGTGAGTGCAGGTGAGGCCATCATGGCGCACCGATTCTTGGAATATCAACCCTATAAGGGCGAAATGCCGACTCGTATCAATGGGTCGCTGATCGCAATGGAAGGCGGAACGGCATCGGCATACGCGCTGGACAAACTGCAAGACCGTGGGCGATTCTTTATCGACCCGCAGGAAGAGGTCTATGCAGGTCAGGTAGTAGGAGAGAACTCCAAAGAAGGCGACATCGTGATCAATGTGGTGAAGGCTAAGAACCTGACCAACATGCGTTCGAAGTCTGCTGACGACAAGGCCGTGCTGCCACCGGCTGTCAAATTCAGCCTTGAGGAAGCATTGGAATATATCAAGGGCGATGAGTATGTGGAGGTAACCCCGCACCATATGCGTCTGCGCAAGATTATTCTCGACGAGCTGGAACGCAAACGGGCGAATCGATAGACTTTTAACCCAAGACTTCCCCAACCCCCTCAAGGAGGGGGCTTTCGGAGTAGGGTGGAAACTAGTATAACTAAAACAAATAGTATACTAGTCCCTAAACAAAAGAAAAATATAAATAATAAGATAATTATGCAAGTAAAACAATCTGAAATGAAGGACTTACAGGTAGTGCTGACGCTCACCATTGAGCCGGCAGACTACCAAGAAGCAGTCCAAAAAGAACTGAAACAAATCCGCCAAAAGGCAAATATCCCCGGTTTCCGTCCGGGTATGGTACCTGTTGGTTTGGTAAAGAAGATGTATGGCAAAGGGGTGCTGGCAGAGGTGCTGAACAAGACCGTGGGCGAGCAACTGAGCAAATATATCGAAGACAATAAGCTGCAAGTGCTGGGCGACCCACTGCCTAACAACGAGCTGACTCCGGAGATGGACTTGGACAATCAGGACACCTTCACTTTCGCTTTCGACTTTGCTGTAGCACCGGAGTTTGATGCAAAACTGAACGGACATAACAAGCTGACGCAATATGTCATCACGGTGACCGACGAGATGGTGGACAACCAAGTGAAATCGTACGCAGAGCGTTTCGGAGAGTACACCGAGGCAGAAGAAGTAAAGAGCGGCGATGTACTGAAGGGCCTTCTCACGGAGCAGAAAGAAAATGGTATCGTGAAAGAGAATGCGATGCTCAACCCGGAATATATGCAGGACAAGGAGCAGGCTAAACTGTTCGAGAACGCAAAGAAGGGCGATGTGATTACCTTCAACCCGACCAAAGCGTATGGCAACGAGACCGAAGTGGCTTCGATGCTGGGGCTGAAAAAGGAAGAAGTAGCCGGATTGAATTCGGATTTCACGTTCGAGATTCAGACGATCTCGCGTCACGAGGCTGCCGCTATTGACGGAGAGCTGTTCGCAAAAGTATACGGCGAGAACAATGTGAAGGATGAGGCTGATTTCCGTGCAAAAGTGAAGGCTGAGATTGAGCAGAATATGCAGGAAGATGCAAAATACAAATTCGGATTGGATGCCAAGGAGGCTATCTTGAAGAAGATGGAGAAGGTGGAATTCCCGGATGCGTTCTTGAAGCGTTGGGTGCTCGCTACGAACGAGAAAATGACGCAAGAGGAGCTCGACAAAGATTATCCGAAGATGTTGGATGAACTGAAATGGCACCTTGCAAAAGACCAGCTGATGAAGGAGTTCAAGATTGACGTTCAGAAAGAGGACGTTGAGGCGTATGCGAAGGAAGTGGCTCGTATGCAATTCATGCAATACGGATTGATGCATATCGATGACCAGTACCTGACTTCGTACGCTCAAGAGATGCTCAAGAAGGAAGACCAACTCCGTGGTATTGTAGAGCGTGTGGCTGAAAACAAAATTTATGAGGCCGTTAAGGGCGTCGTAAAAGTGGAAGAACAAGCCATCTCGCAAGAGGATTTTGGAAAACTCTTTGCATAACGAAGCATTGTAATATGTAGTCGTTGCCTATCCGAGTGGGTAGGCAACGATTTTTTTTGTAGATAAGACGATTGGAGTAGGGGGGCAGAAAATGCCGATTAGCCCCCAATGATAGAAGTAGTTTTCTAAGAGGATGCGAAAATATGTGTGGGGATACATAAGGTTTTGCTTTTGTAAAATAAAAGCAGTATCTTTGCGGAGTGTTTGTATTGGGGAAAGTGGATAGGTGAGAAAATGAGGTCGAGTTTTTGGGATGAGGGTGCGAATATAGGGTGCGAATATATTGCGCGTGTTCGAAAAATAGATGGGAAAATTCTATAAGTAGGAGTGTTCAGAGAGGAAATGGAGAATGTATGGAAATGGGTATGTTGGTGGGGATGAGGTGACTATTTTTGGAGTTGTAAATCGTAATTTTTTGACTATAATCTAACTAAATTATGCGGATACATTTTATTGCAATAGGGGGTGCGGCAATGCACAACTTAGCGATGGCGGTTGCCAGTAAGCAAGGCTATACGGTGACGGGTTCGGATGATGAGATATTTGACCCTGCGCGTACGCACCTACAAGAGGCAGGACTCTACCCCAAAGAGCTGGGGTGGCATCCGGAATTGATAACACCGGACATCGATGCGATTATTCTCGGTATGCATGCTCGGGAGGACAATCCGGAGCTGGTGCGAGCTCGAGAGCTGGGGTTGAAAATCTATTCGTTTCCGGAGTACCTATACGAACAGACCAAAGATAAAATTCGTATTGTGGTGGGAGGCAGCCATGGCAAGACGACCACTACTTCGATGATTCTCTATGTGTTGCAGTACTTGGGCATCGAGGCGGATTATATGGTGGGGGCGCAGATAGAAGGTTTTGACCGTATGGTGCGGCTGAGCGATACGGCCAAGTACGCCGTGTTTGAGGGGGATGAGTACCTGACTTCGCCGCTTGATTTGCGCTCGAAATTCTTGTGGTATCACCCGCATGTGGCCATCTTGACGGGCATCGCTTGGGACCACATCAATGTGTTCCCGACTTTCCCGCAGTATGTGGAGACTTTCCGAAAATTTGTGGATACGATAGAGCCGAACGGGACATTTATCTATTTTGACGCAGATGAAAATCTGCAGGCGATTGCCTCGCAGGCACGAAAAGATATCTCGTGTGTGCCGTATAATGCTTATACGGGGGATGTGGAGATGCAGGTGTTTGGCCGGCATAATATGCAGAATCTGCAGGCAGCTTGTCTGGCTTGTCAACGGATTGGTGTGGCGGCTGCGGATTTTTATCGCGTGATCAGCTCGTTTACCGGCGCAAGCAATCGGTTGGAGAAAATTTGCGAAACCGAAACTTCGGTTGCCTATAAGGACTTTGCGCACTCGCCCAGCAAACTGAAAGCGACTGTAAATGCGGTGCGAGAACGGTATCCGGAGAAAAAGTTGGTGGCATGTATGGAGCTGCATACCTTCTCTTCGCTGATGGCGGATTTTCTTCCGCAATACAAAGGATGTATGGCGGAGGCAGATGTAGCGTATGTGTATTTCAATCCGAAAGTGATTGAACACAAACGGCTGACGCCGATTACGGCGCAAGAGGTGCAGCAGGCGTTCGGTACGGACAATGTGCGCGTGTTTACGGACAGCGAGGCTCTGCAAGCGGAACTTCGCACACTCGATTACCATGATACGGCACTGTTGATGATGACCAGCGGTACATTCGATGGGATTGATATTCCGACTTTTGCAAAAGAACTGCTGAAGTAGTATTTTTTGCGA
>CAVKVE010000008.1:10094-13994 GCA_963659655.1 Bacteroidaceae bacterium
AACTCTTTATATGCGAGATTACTTCTTAGCCTCTGCTTCCATCGAAGCTTTCAGGTTAGCCAATGCGCTCAGGTCGCCGAGAGTCGTCTTCTCTACCTTTGGCAACTCAGGAGCTGCCTCACGCTTCGACTTGTTCTCTTTCGGAGACTCTTTGCGCTCTTCCCATGTACGGAGGTGCGAAAGAAGGATACGGCGTGCATCGCGGTTGAATTCAATCACCTTGAAGTTCAGCGTGTCGCCAACTGCTACCGGAGTCTTGTCCTCTTTCTGGAGGTGACGAGTGGTGCAGAAGCCTTCAACGCCTTCTTCGAGCGATACAACAGCGCCCTTGTCGTTGATTTCGGTTACTTTGCCCTCAACGATGGTGTCAACGCCGTACTTAGCCTCAAGTTCTGCCCAAGGATTGTCCTCCAGCTGCTTGTGACCGAGCGACAGACGACGGTTGTCCTTGTCGATGTCGAGTACTACAACCTCGATGTTGTCACCTACATGAGTGAACTCGTTCGGGTGTTTGATTTTCTTGGTCCAGCTCAAGTCGCTGATGTGGATAAGACCATCAACGCCCTCTTCCAGTTCTACAAATACACCGAAGTTGGTGAAGTTGCGAACCTTAGCGGTGTGGCGGCTGCCTACTGCGTATTTGGTCTCGATGTTCTCCCAAGGATCTGCCTTCAGCTGCTTCAGACCGAGCGACATCTTACGCTCCTCGCGGTCAAGAGTCAGGATAACAGCATCCACCTCGTCGCCAACTTTCAAGAAGTCGTTAGCCGAACGGAGGTGCTGGCTCCAAGACATCTCGCTGACGTGGATAAGACCCTCAACGCCTTCTGCAACCTCAACGAATGCTCCGTAGTCAGCCATAACAACCACCTTACCATGTACCTTGTCGCCGACTTTCAGGTTCGGGTCAAGCGCATCCCAAGGATGCGGGGTGAGTTGCTTCAAGCCGAGAGCGATACGCTTCTTCTCCTCGTCGAAGTCGAGAATAACGACATTCAGCTTCTGGTCGAGCGATACGATCTCGTGCGGGTCTGCTACGCGGCCCCAGCTGAGGTCGGTGATGTGGATCAAACCATCTACGCCACCCAGGTCGATAAATACGCCGTAGGGGCAGATGTTCTTAACGGTGCCTTCGAGTACCTGACCCTTCTCGAGTTTGGAGATAATCTCTTGGCGTTGTGCTTCGAGCTCTGCCTCAATAAGTGCCTTGTGCGATACGACCACATTACGGAAATCAGGATTGAGTTTAACAATCTTGAACTCCATGGTCTTGCCGACAAATACATCGTAGTCACGAACCGGCTTAACGTCGATTTGGCTACCCGGCAAGAAGGCCTCCATGCCGAGAATATCGACAATCATGCCGCCTTTCGAGCGCCATTTGATGTAACCGGTAACGATTTCGCCCTTCTCGTAAGCCTCGTTGACACGCTCCCAAGCTTGTGCTGCGCGTGCCTCTTTGTGTGACAATACGAGCTGACCCTTCTTGTCCTCTTGGCTCTCGATGTATACTTCTACCTCGTCGCCTACCTTCAGATCCGGATTGTAACGGAACTCGGTTGCCGGAACGATACCGTCCGATTTGTAGCCGACATTTACGACTACCTCACGCTTGTTGATAGAGATAACCGTACCTTTAACGACTTCGTTGTCCTTGATAGAGTTCAAGGTCTCGTCGTACTTGTTGATTTCTGCTTCGTTTTTTGTGCCTTGTTGTTCTTTCTCGTAGGCATCCCAGTCGAAGTTCTGGAGAGATGGATTTTCTGCCATAGTTTGGTAGAAACAATTTGCGGCTGCAGGAGATGTTGCCATCAGCGGCTCAGCAAATTGTGTGATTAAAGTTAAACAATGTTCTGCTTTTTCTCTTAGGCTGCGGAGTTATGGGTAGGGTCGTATTTCCGACAAATCGGCTTTTGACCGGCACATAGCTCCACTAAGCCATAAAAAGCGTGCAAAGTTACGACTTTTCTGCAATATATACAAGTCTTTTCGGTTTTTTAATTTGCATTTTGTACGGATAGTGTGCGATTATTTGCTCACATCGGATGAAATCACTATCTTTGCGGCAAATATAGTTTGAAAATCAGCTAAAAACAAAGTATGGAAGAATACAAAATAGACCAAGAGGAAATTCTCAGACGGCGTGATATGCGCGATGTGTTTACATTTACGATAGACCCTGCAGACGCCAAGGACTTTGACGATGCGTTGTCGTATCAGGTGCAAGACGATGGGACGCTGCAGATAGGGGTGCATATAGCCGATGTGACGCATTATGTGCGTCCGGGCTCGGAGTTAGACCGTGAGGCGTACGAAAAAGCGACCAGTACCTATTTGGTAGACCGAGTTTTACCTATGTTGCCGGAGGAGCTTTGCAACGGGCTTTGTTCGCTGCGTCCGCACGAGGAGAAGCTGTGTATGTCGGTCATTTTTACGATGAACGAAGAGGCTAAGGTGCTGAAATACAAAATTTGCCGCACGGTAATCTGTTCCGATTTTCGATTGAATTACGATGAGGCGGAGGATATTATCGAGGGCAAACCGACCAAATATACCGCCCCGCTGACGGATATCGTTTTGCGCCTCAATACGATCGCCAAAATACTGCGTCAGCGTCGTTTTGCCGAAGGTTCCCTTTACTTAGAACAAGAAAGTCTGTATTTCAAGTTGGACAAAGAAGGGCAGCCGGTGGAGATTTGCTTCGACAAGCCCAACGATGCGCACCATCTGATTGAGGAGTTTATGTTGCTTGCCAACCGTACGGTGGCTTCTTCCGTGGGAAATAAGCCCTTTGTATACCGTGTGCACGATAAGCCCGATGAGCAGAAAATGTCCGAATTGCGGAAGTTCAAGAAGCGTATGGGCGATCGGGTCCAGCCGCAGGTGATCGACTTGCTGACGGTGCGTGCCATGGCCAAGGCGGTGTATTCGACCGACAATATCGGGCACTACGGCTTAGCGTTCTCGCATTATACGCACTTCACCTCTCCGATTCGCCGCTACCCCGATATGATGGTGCATCGATTGGTGGATAAGTACCTGCTGAAGGGCAAGGGCGAGTCGCTTACCAAGGAAGAGTTGGAGGAGCGGTGTAAGCATTGCTCGGATATGGAGGTGCAGGCACAGCTGGCAGAGCGTGACTCTATCAAGCAATACCTCGCAATATGGGCGCAGAAGCTGATTGGACAAGACCTGCCCGGACATATCTGCAGCGTGACGGATTTTGGCATCTTTGTGCAGTTGGATGAGTCGCATTGCGAGGGATTGATCCATATTCATAAGTTGCGCAAGGGCGACTATATGCAATACGATGAGAAAAACTATCGCATCATTGCCGCTCACTCCGGCGAAACTTTTACGCTGGGCGATGCGGTGACCGTGCGTGTGGTTCGTGCCGATGTGGAGAAACGACAGGTAGATTTTCTGCTGACCGATGAGGTGGAACGGCTTGGTAAGCTGAAAGCCAGCAAAGTAGCCATGCAGGAGGCACGCAAGGCGGAGCGAGCTGCGAAAAATGCAACACGAAAGGCTAAAAAGTCCGCAGCGAAGGGCAAAAGACATCGGAAATTTGCATAATCCGCCATTTCTTTCTACCTTTGTGGGCAATATGAGAAACATCGGACAGAGCATATATGCGAGATTTGGCGTGAAAACATCGAAATTACGGAGTATATTTACCCCATTTAGTGTGAATACATCGAAATTACGGAGTCTGTTTATCCTGTTGATTCTGTTAGTCGGATTGAGCGCACACGCCGAAGTGGTGGTGTTGCGCACGGGGTCGGAGGTGCGAGGAACGATCGTGTTCCAAAACGAGGATGTGGTCATCATCAAGGATGCTACGGGGGCTCGTTTCCAGTATCCTCGTGCCGATGTGCTTTCGGTGAGCGCTGAGAACAC
>CAVKVE010000008.1:14011-40107 GCA_963659655.1 Bacteroidaceae bacterium
AGAACACCGGCGAAAAAAATGCAGAAAACGATGCTTTTCCCGAAGGACTCCCGAAGGAACTTCCCGCAAAGAAGCTATCTGTGCTGTTAGAGGTTGCCGGAGGTGGGGCTACTGTCCCTGCGGACTTGCAAGGTGGAGCCTTTGAAGCCGGCTTGGCGTTTGGCTCGCACCATATTGGCGCTAAGCATATCTTCTTGGGCGGAAGCGTGTCGTATCGTGGCATCTATGCCAAAGGGACTCATCAGAGTGGTAGCAATACGGAGCTAACGCAATATGCGTTCTTACCGATCCAGTTAGTAGCCCGCTTCCCGATATTAGAGCTGCAACATACCCCGATGGTAGGCTTCTCGGCCGGATATGGAGTCGGACTGAGCAAAGACTATTCGGGTGGCCTTTGTGCCGGCGTAAATGTGGGATACTGCTATCGAGTCAATGAGAAGACGGCTCTCTCGGTGTCGGTGGATGTCCAATGGCAGCAGGCTCGAATAGCGACGACGGCCTCGCCGGTTGACGAGAAGGGGAATACGATAGTGGATGCGGATGGGCAGCCCTATACCTATAGCACTACCGCCGGAAGAAACTTTATTATGTATGGAATCCGATTGGGCGTATTCTTCTAAGTATCTCAACCCAGCTAAATAGAACAGTTTCCACCAAACTGAACGGAATAGTTTCAATCCAACTAAATAGAATTTAGAACCTAATAATGTCCGCTGCACGAAAAAATAGTATGCGTCGTTCGCATAGAGTCAGTATTTTGCTCAATGAGAGCGAGAAGCGTGCGTTGCAGAAGTACTGCGAGCAATATACGGTAACCAACCGCAGTCGTTTGATACGGGAAACGCTGATGCGGGAAATTCTGAAACGGTTCGACACGGACAGCCCAACCCTATTTGATTGAGTAGGAGCAATAAGCTTGATGGAGCAAATGGTGAGTGACACTTCTTTATAGTGCTACTCACCATTTTTTATAGTGTCACTCACTATTTTTTATAGCGCCGCTCACTATTTTTTATAGTATCACTCAATATTTTTATATTTGTTTTATATATTAAAAATGGAAATTGGGAACTGCAAACACGGGTCACCTACGGGTCAGATACGGGTCACCTACCTATCAGCATTTGCTCTGTCCCCATTAAGAAAATATAGTATTTCTCGGCAGTGCTTTCATCCGAGTGTTTGAGTGCTTTGGACGCATAGTAAAAAAATCCGTGTCTGGTTAACCAAACACGGATTTTTTGCTATTCACCCAAATAGTGGAGCTGAAACAGGGACGGTAGTAGAGTTAGGTTAGGTGGGGTTAAGACAGGTGGAATAGGTGGCGGGCATTGGCTGTGGTAATGCGGTCGATGTCGGCCGGGCTGAGTAGGTAGATGTCGGCCAAGCGCTCGGCTACGAACGACATCCAACGGCTCTCGTTGCGTTCCCCGCGGTGCGGTACGGGAGCCATATAGGGAGAGTCGGTCTCCAGCAGGAGATGCTGTACGGGAATATGGGCTAAAGTATCTGCTAACTTGCAGTTTTTGAAGGTCAGTACACCACCGATGCCAAGGTAATAGCCCATCGCGATAACCTGCTCTGCGACTTCGCGACTGCCGCTGAAGCAGTGGAATACGCCGCGTACATGGGGATGAGCACGGAGAATCTGCAGGCAGTCCTCAACGGCATCGCGGCAATGTATCATGACGGGAAGGTCGAGCTGCTCTGCCCAATCGAGTTGGGTATGCAGGACTTGATGTTGCTCCGCCTTGTAGGTCGTATCGAAATGGTAGTCGAGGCCTATCTCTCCGATGGCAATGTAACGGCGATGCGGGTGGAATAGCTCGGCTTGGATAGCATCGAGGTGTTGCTGCCAATCGGTTTGGATGTTCTCCGGGTGTAGCCCTAATGCGGGGTAGAGATAGTCGGGATAGCGGTCGGCTACGGTGCCGACAGAGGCAATGGAAGACGCATCTACGCCCGGGACAAGCATACACTCAACGCCGCCCTGCTGCTGGGCAGAGAGAAAGGTGTCGAGTTGGTCGGCATATTGCGGGTCGTCAATATGACAATGGGTATCAATCATACTTGGTTTTTACGGAGTTGGTTTGGGAAAATAGGCTATTTGCGGAAGAGGATGCTGCTGTCGCCGTAGCTCAAGAAACGGAAATTGTGGGAGAGCGCATAGTCGTAGATAGTGTGCCAATCGCCACCCACAAAGGCACTGACCAACAGAAGAAGCGTCGATTTGGGTTGGTGAAAATTGGTAATCAGCTGATCTACTATGTGGAACGAATAGCCAGGCTCAATCATAATTTGGGTCTCGGCGTGGAGCGTGTCTTGCCCCGTACCGTCAAGATAATCAAGCAAAGACTGCAGGGACTCTGCCGTGGTCAAGGTATGCTCGCCCGTGTAAGGCGCAAACTGCGGCACATGCAGGTCGGTCTCGTGGCGTTGCACCATCTCTCCTAAGAAATAGAGGCTCTCAAGGGTGCGCATACTGGTGGTGCCGACAGCAACAATATGTCCCAAATTCGCCAAAATATCGGCGATGGCCTGACGGGGCACGGCAATAATCTCGGTGTGCATCGTATGTTGGTTGGCATCGTCGGTCTTGACCGGTTGGAAGGTGCCTGCCCCCACATGAAGCGTCAGCTCGGTGGTTTGAATACCCCGTTGGCGCAGGTCGTCCAACACGGCGGTGGTGAAATGAAGACCTGCCGTGGGGGCTGCCACAGAACCCTTGATACGGGAATAGACGGTTTGGTAGGTGGTCTTGTCGCTCTCCTCCGTCTTGCGGTTGAGGTAGGGCGGAATAGGCAGTTCGCCTACAGCATCGAGAATCTCGGCGAAAGAAAGGGCGGCATTGTCCCACGAAAAATGGACTGCAAAGGTGTTGCCGGTCTGCTCGCCCTTGGTAGCGCGCAGGGTAACGACCTCGCCGTTGCGCAGCGTGATGGGCATTTCGACAAAGGCATCACGGAACTTCTTGGCATTGCCAATCATACACTTCCATGTACAACCCGTAGTGCTGCCGAGCGAGAGTTGGTAGTCGTGCGGAGCGATAGGCTCGAGGCAAAAGACCTCGATACGGGCACCGCTGACCTTATGAAACACCAAACGAGCCTGAATGACACGGGTGTTGTTGTACACCAATAAAGAGTGGGCAGGAATGTAGTTGCCTACATGGTAGAACACATCTTCGCTCACTTGGCCATCTCGATAGACAAGCAGCTTGGAATGATCCCGCTCGGGAAGCGGGTATTTGGCGATACGCTCATCGGGGAGCGGATAATTATAGTCGGCTATGAGAATCGGAGTCATTGCGATGAGAATTAAAAGGTTTGCGAGGCGACTTGTGGAAAGAGCTGCGACGGTCGTCGTTCTGCTCACTGCGACGGAACGGCTTACGCTCGGTGCGTTCGCCTCGCTCGAACGGCTTGCGGTCACGCTTCTCAAAAGGACGGTCGGAACGCTTGAAATCGGGGCGCTCGTCCGTATTCTCACGGTGCTTATAGGGGCGGCTGTCGGGACGGCGGTCGCTATGCGATGAACGGGAACCGTCACGGAACTTCTTGGGGCGGGACGGAGCGGCTGTTTCTCGCTTCTCCTTCGGGTGGTCCTTCTTCCACTCCTTATGCTCGCCTGCAAAAAGGTCGTAGCGGTTGAATTGACAATCCAGATCGCCGTTGAGCAGGCGAATCTTCTCGGTGGGCTTGAGTCCTATGCAACGGAGTGCCTCATCGTTGGAGGAAATAATCCATGCCGTGGCGCCGGTGAATTGGAATTTGAGCGCCTTGCCCATATCCTCGTAGAGGCGGAGAATGTCCTTATCCTGCGCCAAACGCTCGCCGTAAGGCGGGTTGATCATAACCATAGCGCCCTCGGTAGCCGGTGCATCGGCCACACCTTGCAAGCGAATCTCCTCGAGGCGAATCTGACGCACCTCGATGATATTTTGCATACCGGCACTCTTGATGTTCTTGAGCGCAGTCTGCACGGCATAGTAGCCTGCATCGGAACCGTAAATCTTGTGCGTGAAGACCCGCTCGTGCGAGTCGTCGTTGTAGATGCTCTCGAATAAGTCTTTGTCGAAATCGAGCCACTTCTCGAAAGCAAAACTCTTGCGGAATACGCCCGGAGCAATGTTCTGCGCAATGAGCGCAGCCTCGATAAGGATCGTACCCGAACCACACATGGGGTCGAAGAAGTTGGACTGCCCATGCCACCCCGCCAACAAGAGCATGCCGGCGGCTAATGCTTCGTTGATAGGCGCCTCGGTGTTGGCCTCACGATAGCCACGCTTGTGCAGACTCTCGCCGGAACTATCGAGCGAAATGGTAACTGTCTCGTTGGCTATATGCACATTGAGATAAAGATCCGGAGAGGTGAGCTTGATACTGGGGCGTTTCTGCTCTCGCTCCATCCAATAGTCGGCAATGGCGTCCTTGACACGATAGGTGACGAAAAGCGAATTGCGAAAGGTATCGGAGAAAGAGGTGGTATCGATGGAGAAGGTGGTATGCACATTCATGAAAAGCGACCAATCGATGAGCTTGACTTGCTCGTAGACCGCATCGGCATTGGAAGCACGGAAAACTGCGATAGGCACCAAAATACGCGAAGCGGTGCGGAGGCAGAAATTGGCACGATAGAGGGTGGAAAGGTCGCCGGTGAAAGAGACGGCTCGGCGTTCCTTCTGGATATCGTTGGCACCCAACTCGGTGAGCTCTTGTGCCAACACATCCTCAAGACCCTTGAAGGTCTTGGCAATCATCTGAAAAGATGGTCTCTGCTCGGCAGGAGCAGATGAAGTGGTAGAATGGATAAAGTCCATATTTGTTGTGTATCGTTCTGAAAAAAGTTTCGTATGATAAAATAAATGTACGATGTGCGGCAGAAAGGCTATGAGCGGAAAGAGTCGCGTGCCCGGCAGAACAAAGACAGCTGCTCGGGGTGTGATTCGAAATGGTTGCCCACAACGACCAAATCGGCACCGGCTCGATAGGCCGACTGCATTTGCTCCGGAGTGCGGATGCCACCGCCCACGATGAGCGGAATCTGCAGCGAGGCACGCACGGCACGGATGGTGTCGGCACTGACGGGGATGCGAGCACCACTGCCCGCCTCGAGATAGACCAACGCCTTGCCCATGAGCTGGGCAGCAACGGAAGTGGCAACAGTACGTTCGGTGTTGGTTCGGGAAATAGGGAGAGTATGGGTGACCCGCATGACGGAGGTTTCGACTCCGCCATCCACCAAAATATAGCCCATCGGGATGGTCTCGATACCCGACTGCTGCACGGCACGAGCCGCTTTGATTTGCTGTCCGTTCAGAAAATCGGGATTGCTGCCCGAAAGCAAAGACAAGAAAAGCAGAGCGTCGGCAGCGGGAGAAAACTGAGCGGCAGAACCCGGAAAAAGAATAATGGGAATAGAGGTGAGACCGCGCAGCTGACGCACAAACGCATCGCAGCTGTCGCCGGTGCTGCCGCCGACAAAAATATAATCGGGTAGGGAGGAGGGGGAATGCGCGGGAACAGACTGCGGCGAATCGGACAACGACAAGCGGCTAAGATCGGCTTTCTCGGGGTCTAACAAAAGGGCAAAAAGCTTGCGGTGTGCCCTGTATGCACATTGTATGTCGCTTAGTACTGCCATTGAAAACTCTCGACCAAACGGATGACATCGGTTTGGAGATATTGGTTGATAGGGGCAAGCGAGTCCGCATTGGGGCGACAATTGCAATAGACAGAACCGCGAAAGAAGTGATGCACGGAGTCGGTCAGGAAAAACTGACAGGCTGAGGCCGTGTTGCCCTCGAGATTGAAAAGGACACCATAGACTCTATGTTCGGGGTTGGTAAAGGAGCGTTCGGGAATAGAGGTGGCGTGGGAGGCATTTTTGTAGACAAACTCCAACGCATCGTTGGTAAGCTCGCGCAGATTGCCCTGCACCGGCTTGTAAGAGCAATGGATGGTGGCATTGAGCGACGGATACTGGATATTGATCCAATAGCGGTCGTCCTTGGTGGAACGAGGCTGCACTACCGCATTGCGGGACAAAGCAAAATCGTAGGGATAGGAAATAGGGTCGGGATGATGGGCGGAAAATGAATAATAAGCCGTGTCGGGGGGCGTGATACGCACATAACCATAAGGCTTGGGTGCTGTGGCATGAGAACACGACCAAAGCAAAAACGGCAATACGAGAAGGAAAGAATATGGCTTCATTTTCGGAATTCCCTAAAACAGGGCGCAAAGGTACAAAATAATGCTGAAAAACACAAGAAAAAGGGCGTGTAAAATTTGGA
The DNA here is from genome assembly GCA_963659655.1 of Bacteroidaceae bacterium. Taxonomy (GTDB): domain Bacteria; phylum Bacteroidota; class Bacteroidia; order Bacteroidales; family Paludibacteraceae; genus Colicola. The sequence continues at coordinate 20,307 of CAVKVE010000008.1, forward strand.
AAAACAAAAAGTAAAATAAACAATGTGTAATGTTTGCAAGAATAAGAAAAATAGACTATCTTTGTGCGAAAGTTTAAGAGAACCTTTGGCGAACCGAAAAAATCCGTTGTTAGGGCGGGAAAAGCGGGCTGAAAATGCGAGTCGGTAGAACTGCATTTCGAATATAAAACAAGCCAGGGGGCGAACAAAAAATAATACCATCCATAATGAAAGAAAATACCTATTGTGTGATTATGGCAGGCGGGGTAGGAAGCCGCTTCTGGCCGTTCAGCCGCAACGATAAACCCAAACAATTCCTCGATTTCTTCGGTACGGGTCGCAGTCTTATTCAGATGACGGTGGATCGTTTCCGCCCGCTGGTGCCGATAGAGAATATCCTGATTGTGACCAATGTGCAGTACAAAGACATTGTGCTGGAGCAGATTCCCGATATGAAGCCGAGCCAAGTGCTGTGCGAGCCGGCACGCCGCAATACGGCGCCGTGTATTGCCTACGCCGTGTCGCATATCCGTGGGCTGCAAATCCGTAAGGCCATGGCGGCGGGTACGATGGAGAAATGGGAGATACAAGACTTGAGCCACGAGGCGTTCGAGGCAAACATCATCGTTGCTCCGAGCGACCACCTGATACTCAACGAGGAGGGCTTCCGCACGGTGATGCAAGACGGGCTGGATTTTGTGACGAGCCACGATGCGATCTTGACGCTCGGTATGAAACCGACACGCCCCGAGACGGGTTACGGCTATATTCAGATGGACAAAGACCCGAATGCACCGCTGCCGGAGGACGCTATCTGTAAGGTGAAGACTTTTACGGAGAAGCCAAACCTCGACTTGGCAAAAGTATTCCTCGAGAGCGGGGAATTCTTGTGGAATTCGGGTATTTTTGTGTGGAACTTGCGCACGATATGCTCGGCGCTGCGGGCATTCCTGCCCGAGTTGGTGGAGATCTTCCAAAGCGGGGAGCAGTATATGGGTACGGCAAAAGAGGAGGATTTTATCCAGGAGAAGTTCCCTACCTGCCCGAATATCAGTATCGACTACGGCGTGTTGGAGAAGGCTGCCAATGTGTATGTGAAGCCGGCGGACTTTGGTTGGAGCGACCTCGGTACATGGGGCTCGCTCTACGAACTGAGCGAGAAGGACGATCGCCAAAATGTGACGCTGCATTGCGACTCGGCGTTCTACGAGAGCGAGGGGAATATCGTGACGCTCGAGCCGGATAAGTTGGCGGTGCTGCACGGTATGCACGACATGATAGTTGCCGAGCAGGGGAATGTGCTGCTTATCTGCCCGAAAGCGCAAGAGCAACAGATCCGCCAAATAGTGAACGACACCACCGAACGCTTCCACGGAAAATACAACTAAAACGCCATAAATCTGCAATCTAATAAGGAAAAATACACACTATGGGATACTTGAATTTTGACAAAACGGTGCTGACGAATCTCGAACGCTCGCTGCAGAAAGAGATGATTCGCACCAACCGCTCGGGAGTCTATAACGCCACGACGCTGGTGGACTGCAATACCCGCAAATACCACGGGCAACTCGTGTTGCCGCTGCCCGAACTGAGCGACGACAACTATGTGTTGCTCAGTTCGTTGGACGAGACGGTGATTCAGCACGGGGCGGAGTTTAACCTCGGGCTGCACAAGTACGGCGAAAATACCTACTCGCCCAACGGACATAAGTATATCCGTGAATTCGACTGCGAGGTAATATCGAAGACTACCTATCGCGTTGGCGGCGTGATACTGACCAAAGAGCGTATGCTGGTCAGCTTTGAGCCGCGCGTGCTGATTCGCTACACGCTGCTCGAGGCGGGTTCGCCTACGGTGCTGCGTTTCAAGCCGTTCTTGGCGTTCCGCTCCGTCAACGAACTGACGCACGAGAACAGTTTGGCTAACACGAATATGGACGAGTGCGAGAACGGGCGATACAACAAGATGTATGCGCAGTTCCCGAACCTCTATATGCAGTTCTCGAAAGCCGTGGAGTATCATCACGAGCCGACTTGGTACAAAGGCATTGAGTATCAGAAAGAGCAGGAGCGGGGCTATGCGTATAAGGAAGACCTGATGGTGCCGGGCTACTTCGAACTGCCGATGCGCAAAGGCGAGAGCGTGATTTTCGCTGCGGGTATCACCGAGGCGGACACGAAGAAACTGAAAACCATCTGGGCAAAGGAACTGACCCGCCGCAATGCCCGCACGGATATGTTTGCCTGCCTGAAGAACTCGGCGGCGCAATTCTACAAGCGTGAGGGCGACAAGTGCTACCTGCTGGAGGGGTATCCATGGTATCATACTTCTGCTCGGGCAGCCTTCTTCTCTACGCCGAGTTGTACGCTCGATATCGACCGTCCCGAATACTGGGAGGCTATCATCGACCAGACGGCGATGGATGAGGTGCGGGCGTTTATGGCAGGCGAGACGGACAAAGTGAAAATGACGGGGATGGACGACCCCGATGCACTGTTGTGGTTTGTCCGTGCGCTGCAGAAATACGCCCACAAATACACGGTGCGTGAGGCAGCAGAGAAGTATGCAGAGATATGCATGGAGGTGGTGAACTTCTATAAGAAACAGAACCACCCGCGTGCGTGGGTACACCAGAACGGACTGATTTGGGTGGACGGTACGGAGCGACCGGCTACCTGGATGTCGGCTATCGAGAACGGACGCCCCGTTACACCCCGTACAGGCTATGTGGTAGAGATTAACGCCCTATGGTATAACGCACTGAAATTCACCGAGGAACTGCTGCGCGAGATAGGCAAAGAGGCACAAGCCGACCTGATGGAATACCAAGCGGAGATAGTGCGCGATGCCTTTGTGCATACCTTCTGGAACGGGCTCTATCTGTATGATTATGTGGTGAATGACTACCAAGACAAAGAGGTGCGTCCCAATCAGATTTGGAGTGCGGGCTTGCCCTATTCGCCGCTCGACAAGAAGCAGATGAAAGCCGTGGTGGATATCTGCACCAAGGAACTGCTCGCACCGCGGGGGCTGCGTACGCTGTCGCCCAAGAGCGGCAACTACCGTCCGTTCTATGTGGGCGGACAGTTGGAGCGCGACCGCAACCTGCACAACGGTCCTATCTGGCCGGCATCGATTGCCGCCTACGCACGGGCATATATGCGGGTGTATAAGCACAGCGGATTGAGTTTTATGGAGCGACTGCTGGTGGGTTACGAGCGGGAGATGAGCGAACTGTGTATCGGTACGCTCAACGAACTCTACGATGGCAACCCGCCCTATCGTGGGCATGGCGGTATCAGTTTCGCCCCGAGCGTGGCGTCCGTTATCTCCGTAATGGACACGCTGAAACGATACAAAGAATCCCCCGAAGAGGGCAACACCTTATAAAATAGACAGGAAACGACGATACAATGAAAGCACTTATGTTTGGGTGGGAATTCCCGCCTCATATCTTAGGAGGTTTAGGCACGGCCAGTTACGGATTGACGCGCGGCATGGCGCAGCAACCCGATATGCATATTACCTTTGTCATCCCCAAGCCGTGGGGCGACGAAGACCAATCGTTCCTGCGCATTATCGGGGCGAACAGCGTGCCTATCGTATGGAAAGAGAATAGTTACGACTATGTGCGCCAGCGCATGGAGGGCAAGATGTCGCCCGAGGAGTACTTCCACCTGCGGGACGGTATCAAATACGACTATCGGCGTATCGGTACGGACGATTTGGGCTGTGTGGGCTTCTCGGGACGCTACCCCGACAACCTGATAGAGGAGATAGGCAACTACGAGGCAGTGGCGTCGGTGTTGGCGCACTCGCTCGACTTTGATATTATTCACTCCCACGACTGGCTGACATACCCCGCGGGCGTGTTCGCTAAACATATCTCGGGCAAACCGTTGGTTATCCACGTCCACGCTACCGATTTCGACCGTAGCCGCGGCAATGTCAATCCCACCGTCTATGCTATCGAGAAACGCGGTATGGACGAGGCGGATCATATCATGTGCGTGAGCAACCTGACCCGTCAGACGGTCATCGACAAATACGGTATCGACCCGCGTAAAGTCTCCACTGTGCATAATGCCGTCGAGCCGCTGGCACACCCCGAAGAGTTCGTCAAGCACCCGCGCAAGGACAAACTGGTTACGTTCCTTGGGCGTATCACTATGCAGAAAGGTCCCGAATACTTTGTCGAGGCGGCAGCCCGTGTGTTGGAGAAGACCGACGGCGTGCGTTTCGTGATGGCGGGCAGCGGCGACAAGATGAACGAGATGATCGACCTTGTGGCAAAGCGCGGTATCGCCGACAAGTTCCATTTCCCCGGCTTTATGCGCGGGCGGCAGGTGCAGGAGATATTGGCGGACTCCGATGTCTATATTATGCCGAGTGTGAGCGAGCCGTTCGGTATCTCGCCGCTTGAGGCAATGCAGGTGGGCTGCCCCGCGATTATCTCGAAGCAGTCGGGCTGCGCGGAGATTTTGAGCCACGCCATCAAGACCGACTATTGGGACATCGATGCGATGGCGGACGCTATCTATGCCATCGTCAAATATCCCGCTATGTACCAATCGCTCCACGAAGAAGGTCAGCGCGAGGTAAACAACATCCGCTGGTACGACGCCGGTCTCAAAGTCCGCCGCATCTACGATGGTGTCATCCACCACACGCTGTAATTTAAGATAAAAGTAAATAAGAACTAAATAAATCACTTTATGAAATACGGAAAATATATACTATGCAGTTTGTTATTTTTGTTTGTTTCTGTGGCAGCAATAGCAGGAGATAATGGAACAGAGCGCAAACTGATTGAAATAAAAAAGATTATTACTCTTACACAGGAACAGGAAGATTCTATTCGTTATCTGCACAGGCAATACTCTATTATTGCGGATTCTGCCCTTTATGATATTGCCGATCCTTTGAAGGCTGCACAGGTCAAATATGAGGCAAATAAAGTGTTTCATAATAGTTTTATGGCATTGCTGACAGAGGAACAGAAAGTAAAGTATATTCAAGTAACATCGTCTCCGGAAATCAAAGCAAAAACAGAGGCAAAGATACAAACTTTGCGTGAGACAGAACAATATACGGAAGCCGAGTTGTCAAAGCAGTATGATGCGATTTACAAATATCTTATGTTGGAAAAGGTGGTCTATGTACGCGATAAGTACCGTATTCCGCAACAAAAGATGAATATTGCCCAACTGAAGAAAATGCAGCCAAAAGCACTGCAGGCAGCCAATGCAGATGAAAAACTCAAGCATAACGGCAAACCTCGTAACAAAAATTACCAGTGGTAGAATCGTATAATTGTAGAAACAATAACCTATGAAACATCGGTTTACAATACTCCTTATTTTATTGTCAAATACATTTGTCTTGTTTGCAGAAAACCTTGCAAATGATAGCCTTGCCGTAGCCAATCGGCAAAAACAGGAGTATATTGAGGCTATGAAATATCTGCGTGGAATAAATACCGAAATGGATATTGATAAAGCCAAAACGATATTGTTTGATTTGGCAAAGGAGGATTATGCACCTGCATTGCGTACAATAGGGACAATGTATAGCAGAGGTGTCGGGGTAAAGCAAAATTTCCGAAAGGCGTACATTGCTTACTATAAGGCTGCCAAATTGGGAGATGCAAAAGCCATGGTCAATATCGGAGTAATGTATCAATGTGGTGATTCTGTGGAGCAAGACTTTGCAAAGGCATACAAATGGTATAAACGCGGATTGAAAAACGGGAACGCAAAGGCTAATTATTACGTAGGTTATCTATATTACAAAGGATTTGGTGTAGAGCAAAGTTATAAGACCGCGCTGCATTATTTCCGTGAAGGTGCCAAAGCGGGGAATCCGTCTTGTCTCTATATGTTAGGTCTGTGTTATTTGGAAGGTAATGGGGTTGAACAGAATATAGAAAAGGGCAAGCACTTTATGGAAAAGGCAGTTGATGCAGGTAGTGATGTCGCAGTAGATTATATCTTGTATGGAAAATTATCTACAGCATTGCAAAAGGCTGCTCCGCGCAACAAAGCCGATGAATTGGAACGCTTTCTTCCGCAAAAAGTACAACGCAGGAGAGATAATACTTTGCTGACTAATTTTTCGGGAAATTGGGAGGGGAAACTGATAGAATACGATTGGTCGGGGACACGCATTAAAAATCGCAAAGATATACAATTAGAGGTGTATAAAAGTGGCGATTGTATGGACGGGTTATGGATTATTGGTGAGGAGAGTGTGCCTTTCTCGGCTTGCTATAAAGATACTTTATGGCAAATGGATGCCGATGTACACCATAATGTGAGAGGGGCAAAAGTACAAATGCAATGGTGCGGATTGAACTATGAGCAAAAGGACGGACAAGACTATTTAACGGGTAATGTGCAGATATTCAGTTTGAAAACCAACGAACCTGCTCCTCCGAGTTATGTGATATTAAAACGTAAGCAACAAACAACGGATAATAAGTTGAACTTGGCAGAAGAAAGTAGTAGTTTTTCCATTGAGATTGTTCCTAATCCAGTAATGGAAGAACAATGTGTAGTATACATTGATATGCCTGCTATGCAGACGATACATATTAGTCTGTATGATACAAATGCGCGCTGTTTGTATTCAGAAGAATGTACTCTGCAACAAGGGCAAAACATAGTTTCTATTCCAATGCATTACAATGCGGGGATATATTGTTTGCAAGTAAGAAATTCGGATTCTACGATTGATAGTATCACAAAAATAGTAAAACATTAGAAAAAATGAAATTATATATACATAGGATATTGATACTATTCTTTTTGCTTTTTGCAATAGGAGTGATATTTGATAATATGGGCATCGCTACTATATACGCTTGTGATATTGAGGACGAAGTTGATGATTGGGACTTAAGTGATTTTGATTATGATGACGAGATACATAATGGACACGATGAAGATGGCAATATGACAGGTATGTTTGGATATGAATGTGTAGGAGATAGTCCAAATAACGATGATGACTACGATGATGATGACGATGATGAGGAGGACGACGATCCTATAGAAGATGCACCGGATGCTGATTGTATACCGGAAGATAATGATATGGATGATGATTGGGAAGATGACCCTTGTGAAATGGGAGATTGTGATGATTTGTATGATGATAGTAGTTCTGACTTCTCTAAAGAAGAGGACGAAGAGAACAATGATTGTGATCCTGAATTTGGGATACAAAGTGTTGCGCAACGAATAAAAGGCAAGGATGAATGTGTGCAAGATTGTATGGGTGTATGGGGCGGAAAGGCTTATACAAAGGTTTGTAATGGTGAAACTATCTGTATTGATGGTAATAATGGTACATTTACCAATACGCTAACAGGTGAGGCTTTAGAAAAGTTTGAGCAGGTCGAAGAAGAAATGCAGCAGAATTGCCTGCGAACATCTCTAATGAATAATTTGAATGAATATTATGGAATTCAAATAGATTATTCAACATCCCAACAATATCCAGGTTCTTTTAACCCTTGTAACTATAGTATAGTTTTTAGTTCTATTGGAGGAATAGATGTATATTCGGTATCTGCAGAATTATTCCATGCATATCAAGAACAATACCTCGATGGTGTTTTAGACGATATTCTTAATTCATTAGATCACAGGGGAGGCTCTAATATTGAGGCAGAAGAAAAGGCATTTGGTTTACTTTGTAACAATTATACAATAGGTGTGGGTGTTGATGAATGCTACGTATTGTTGAATGAGTGGTGTCAGAACTTTTTTGACAAATATGAATATCAACACACGAATATAACTTTAACAACAGAAGAACAACAAAGTTGGTTTGAGGCTGTTGAAGAATTTAGAGAATGTAACCAAGGAAAGTTTCAAGGAACTTTGTATGATGCTCCTGTGGATGAGACTTTACTTCCTTCTACATTATTAGATTTATGGAGTCATGCGGAAGATTGTTCGGATGGCTTTGTTGTTAGACCTGTTAATGGTAAAACTATAATAATATCAAATAGATGGAAAAGGCTACAATAATTCGTATTATTTTACTATTTTGGATAGTGTGTAGTGTATTTGCTTGCAGTGTATCCAAGGTTACAAAGGCATCTGTGGGGCAATTTGTAACGAATGATATGTATGTAAACGGCAATGATACTTTATTTGTGCAATATGATACTGCAATGAATAAAGTAGAGGTATTCACAAAGGATTATCATCATAAAAAAGATAGTATAGATAGGCTTTGGGCGGAAAAATACAATGATCCGCGTGTGAAAGAAATTGCTGCAGCCAATGTGAAGATTATACAACCGACTATGGCGGAATTCAGAGAGAATGGCATTTCAATGCTCTCGGAAAAGGCATTATCTTCAGTTCTCTCTACGGAAAATTCACGCGGTCGTTTTTCCGTGTATTTGATCTATTCTCTAACAACGGATACTTTTCAAGACTATGGTTTTGCACTATCTTGGTATAATCCTGAAATGGTATTATCGGAAGAAGATATAGAAAGTGTGCTGAATATGATGAGAAATCTGCGATTTCAATATAAGGGCGATAGTATGGCTATAGACAAAATTTGTTTGAGACTATATCTGCCTATCCGTGCCGAAAAATAATACTATTTTATGCCTAATTCGTGATAATACGGCACAGCCGTCCGTTTAACAACCTAAAAACAATAGAATAACTAACATAACTTACAGATTATGAAAAATATATGCTTTTGCTTCCAGATGCATGCGCCGTATCGGCTGAAACGCTACCGTTTCTTTGATATCGGGCAAGACCATTACTATTACGACGATATCCAGACCGAGGACTATGTCTCGTGGCTGGTGAATACCTCCTATCTGCCGCTCTGTCAGACGCTGCGTGAGATGGTCAACCTATCGAAAGGGAAGTTCCATTGCGCACTGTCTATCTCGGGTACGATGTTGGAACTCTTCGAGCAGTACACGCCGGAGATTATCGATGTGCTCAAAGACTTGGCGGCAAGCAAGTGCGTGGAGTTTCTGGCAACCCCGTTTGCCTACTCGCTCGCGTCGGAGTACAACCAGAACGAGTTCTTTGACCAATTAGAGAAGCAGGCACTCGTGGTGAACGATGTGTTGGGCGTGAAGCCGACCGCCGTGTGGAACACCGAGTTGCTCTATTCCGATGAGTTGGCATACAACCTCTATAAGCAGGGCTATCGTGTCATGTTGGCAGAGGGTGCCAAGCATGTGTTGAGTTGGAAGTCGCCCAACTACCTCTATTCATCGGCAGGTGCGCCCAAGATGAAGATGCTCGTGCGCAATATGAGCTTGAGTGATGAGCTGAGTTTCCATTTCTCGGATACGAATTGGTATAACTATCCGATGGATGCGGAGAAATACGCTAACCAACTGCAGGCGCTGCCGGAAGGAGAGGACCTGATAAATATATGGGTTGGAGCGGATACCTTCGGCGTACGTCAGGCAATGGGTACGGGAATCTTTGAATTTTTGAAGGCTCTGCCTTTCTATATCATCGAGCGAGGCATGGGCTTCTGCACGCCGACGGAGGCTGCAAAGAGTATGAACGCAAGCGATGTGCTTTCTGCTCCCTATCCCATGACCTGGTCGGGTGAGGCAAAAGACCTGAGCGTGTATGTGGGCAACGACCTGCAGCAGGAGGCACTGAATAAACTCTATGCCGTGGCGGAGCGTGTACATCTCTGTCAAGACAAGGGCTTGAAAGCCAACTGGATGCGCCTGCAGGATGTGAACAATTTCCACTACATGAACCACATCGACCAAGGAGCGACCAACTACGAATCGGCGTACGATGCATTTATAAATTATATGAATGTGCTGTCTGATTTCCTGCAATTGGTTGAAGAACAGTATCCTACAACGATTGAGAACGAGGAACTGAATGAGCTGCTCAAGACCATCAACAATCAAGAAAAGGAAATTCAGAAACTCAAGAAAGAGCTGAAGGCGAAAAAGAAATAATTCGCCGGCGAGTAATTTTGTGCCGATATGAGGTATGACAATTTGTCAGAACCTTGTATCGGCACAATTATTGTGGTAGAGTTGTACGAAAATAAGATGACGGATCGGTACGCAGACCACTCGCTAGCATCCTCCTTGGGATATATAGTGAGCGGCTGTAGGTATCGATATACGCAGGTAATTCGTGATTAAGGTACAGAAAATAAGCGTAGTAGCGTGTATGCTGCTGGTGGCACTGACAGCTGCGGCAGCGAAACAAAAGGCAGTCAAGACGGTGATCCGCTCTTGGCAGTTGCCATCGCCTACCGCTATTGCCGATACCATCCACTTTGCCGATACGGCTTGGTTGAATTATCCTATGCGTGGGGTACAAAATGATTACTCCTTGTCATCGGCGTATAACGGCAACTGTCTTGTGTCGCCCTTGCAATCGAGAATCTATTTTAGCCGGCAGGAGAAAATAGATGACATCTTTGCCACGGCTTACCAACCGTATATTTACACGCCGCAGGATGTGCGCTATTTTAATACCACGACGCCCTATTCGAGCATTGCCTACAACAAGGGTTTTACGACCTACCGAGAGGAGAACGAGATATACTTTCTCTTTACGGGCAACCTGAACAAACGGCTCAATCTCGGTACGCAACTCAACTACTTGAACGCGGTGGGTCACTATGGCAATCAGGCGGGAAAAGTATTTAACGGCAATGTGTTCGGATCGTATAACGGCAACCACTATTCGCTGCATGCAGCGTTCACATTTGCCAATTGGAGCAACTTTGAGAATGGTGGTGTGACGGACCCGTCGGAGGTGGGAGGAACGCTGAATGCAGAGGATATTCCCGTGAACCTGAATGCGATGTCCGGCTATCGGTATTTGGCGGGCTATCTGAATCATTATTATAGTATTACGGTGGAGCGTCCGTATCACGATACGATAGAGGTGGTAGAAAACGGACGGCGTATGAAAAAGGATACGGTCAAAATCAATTATGTGCCGGTGACGACTTTTGCGTATACCTTTGAGACAACAAACAGCAATCGACGTTATGTAGAGCAAGAAGCACAGCAGGGATTCTATTCGAACTATTACCGTAACCCGAATACGACCATCGACTCGACCGATGTACTAACTATTCGCAATACGCTGAGTGTGACTTTTGAGGAGGAATTTAACCGTATCTTGAAATTTGGGGCCACAGTGTATGCTACGAACGAATGTCAGCGGTTCTTGAATATGGATGGTTACCACCCGGAGGACTACGGGAGTATTGAACCATTTGCCTCGCCGTATCAAAATGTAGCGCTGGATATGCAGCCGACAGACAAGTATTCGTATCAATGGCTGAATAATACCTTTGTGGGCGGTGCACTGTATAAGAATCGAGGCAAGTGGGTGCATTATGGTTTCGATGGCGATGTGTGTGTATTGGGCTATAAATTGGGTGAGTTTAAGGTGAACGGACATATTGATGGCGATTTTCGGATAGGAAAAGACACAATGTATATTCGTGCCAAGGCGTTTGTCAAAAACGAGACGCCGTCCTATTACTACTATCGTTTTCGCTCGAACCATTTTGAGTGGGACAATACTGCATTTAAGAAAACCTACCGTTTCTATGTAGGGGGCGAGATAGCCTATCCGACACAGTGGGTAAAACCCAAAGTGAATGTGGGATTTGAGAACCTGACGCGTTATATTTATTTTGGCTCGGATGGTTTGCCACAGCAGCACGATGGGAATATACAGGTACTGTCTGTGGATGCGCAGTGCGATATAACAACCCCGTGGGTGAACTTGGAAAATCATGTGGTATATCAGCACACAAGTTCGGAATATATGCCTCTGCCGACGGTGACGCTCTATCATAACTTGTATTATCACGGCACATGGTTCCGTGCGTTGGATGCGCAGATAGGGGTAGATATGCGGTATTTCACTTCGTACTATGCACCTGTTTTGAACCCTGCCACAGCGCAGTTCTGCGTGCAGAACGAGACCAAAGTGGGCAATTACCCGATACTCAATGTGTATGCGAATTTTTATGTGCGTTCGCTACACTTGCGGTTCTTTGCTCATTACACACACTTTAACCACTTGTTCATGAAATCGAACCATAATTACTTTGCAATGCCGAGCTACCCGATGAATCCGGATGTATTCCGTGCAGGATTGGCGTGGCACTTCTATAAGTAAGGACTCGCCCTAACCCTATCAAGGGGGGAATATGAAAATTACGAAAATTACGAAAATTACGAAAAGCAAAAGACTATGTCTCTAACCATACGATTGAATAAGATATTGATTTTCGCCCGCGATGAAGCGGAGCGCTTGAAGAATCAACAGATACTTCCGGAACACTTGTTGCTCGCTATTCTGCGTTTGGCAGAGGGCGAGGCGTACGACTTGTTGCTGAAGGCAGGTGTGCAACCCGAAATGGTGAAACAAAACATTGATAATGCGCTATCGGAAGAGGCGCAAGAGATGGTGGCGCCTGTGACACGCAGCAGTCTGGTGGAAAGTATTCTGCGAATTGCAGAGGGAATCAGTCGTGAATATCATGCTGAGGCTGTGGGAAGTGCCCATTTGCTGTTGGCAATCTTGCGCCAACGAATCAATCGGGCATCTATCTACTTGGTGTCGAATTGGAACATCTCCTACGAGCAGATGGTGGAACTCTATGCCAAGCCGCATACCACTATTTCGGCGCCGTCTGCCGCTATGGGACAAGGTAGTGATGTGGCGGATGGCCGTCCGCAACGCCCGCAGGCAAATGCGAATAAGGTAGGGGCAACAACGGCATTGGACAAGTATGGACACGACCTGACCAAACAGGCACAACTGGGCAAATTAGACCCTGTTGTGGGGCGTGAGGTAGAGATAGAACGGGTGGTGCAGATACTCTCGCGGCGAAAGAAAAATAATCCTATCCTGATAGGCGAACCCGGTGTGGGAAAATCGGCTATTGTGGAAGGGCTGGCACTGCGAATCGTGGAAGGAACGGCTGGAGTGCTGCAGGGAAAACGAATCATTACGCTGGATGTGGCGGCAATGGTGGCCGGAACCACTTATCGAGGACAATTCGAGGAACGGATGAAAAGTGTGCTGCAGGAGCTGCAACGCCACCCCGAAGTGATATTGTTTATCGATGAGATACATACGATAATCGGAGCCGGCAATGCACAGGGGTCGTTGGATGCAGCAAACATTCTGAAACCGGCATTAGCTCGTGGCGAAGTGCAATGCATCGGCGCTACGACAACGAATGAGTACCGCACCTCGATAGAGAAAGATGGGGCATTGGAGCGTCGTTTCCAAAAAGTGGTCGTGCGTCCTACGACCAAAGAGGAAACGCTGTCGATATTGCAGCGTTTGAGTACTCGCTATGCGGAATATCACCATGTATCCTATTCGGATGAGGTGCTGCGGGCTGCGGTGGATCTGGCAGAGCGCTATATAACCGATCGTGCTTTCCCCGATAAGGCTATCGATGTGATGGATGAGGCCGGGGCACGGGCGCATACTCGGCAAGAGGCTTTGGCCGGAGCTGATGAGGCAATGGTTCGGGAAACGGAAGAGGTGTATCCGATTACAGTGGATGATATAGCAGCAGTGGTGTCGATGATGTCCGGAGTGCCTGTTCAGCGTGTGCAAAAAGCGGAAACAGAGCGGCTGCGCACCATGGATGAAGTGCTGCGGCAGCGTGTTATCGGACAAGATGAGGCCGTAGAGACCATCGTTCGTGCCATTCGTCGTTCTCGTTTGGGACTGCGTGACCCGCATCGGCCGATAGGTACATTCTTCTTCCTTGGTCCTACCGGGGTGGGAAAAACCTACTTGGCGCAATGTTTGGCAGAGGAAATGTTTGGCAGCCGTGATGCGATTATCCGTTTCGATATGTCGGAGTATATGGAGAAACATGCCGTTTCGCTGCTGGTGGGCGCACCTCCGGGGTATGTGGCGCATGAGGACGGCGGAAAGCTGACCGAGGCTGTGCGTCGCAAACCATACTCGATAGTACTGTTTGATGAGATAGAAAAAGCGCATCCCGATATATTTAATATCCTTTTGCAGGTATTGGACGAGGGGCGTTTGACTGATAGGCAAGGACATGTGGTGGATTTTCGCAATACGATCATTATCCTGACATCCAATGTGGGTACGCGTCAACTGAAAGATTTTGGAGCCGGCATCGGATTTGGCGTGACAGAATTGGATACGAAAACCAGTAACCAAATGTTGCTCAAAGCGTTGCAGAAGTCTTTCCCGCCGGAGTTTGTCAACCGTATTGATAATGTGATTACCTTCCAACCGCTCTCTCGCGAGGCGTTGGCGCGTATTGTCAATATAGAGGTGGCTTTGTTGCAGGAGCGCTTACGCAAGACGGGGCATCAGTTGGTGCTTGCACCGGAGGCGGAAACGGCTCTCTTGGAACGCTCGTACGACCCGCAAAATGGAGCACGCCCGATTCGCCGAGCCATTCAGACCTATCTGGAAGACCCGCTGACGGATATTTTGCTGGCTCGACCTACACAGAAGCGTATTACGATCAAACAATTGCGTGAGAAAGTGTGATACGGGGTAGGTAGTATGGTAGAATTTAACTATTAAACATATTAAGTTATGGCATTAGAAGTGACAGACGCCAACTTCAAAGAGTTGTTGGCAGAGGGGACTCCCCTTGTAATTGATTTTTGGGCACCTTGGTGCGGTCCCTGTAAGATGATGTTGCCGATTGTGGATGAATTGGCAGCGGATTATGAGGGGCGTGTTCGTGTAGGAAAGCTCAACGTGGATGAGAATTCCGACGTGTGCGAACAATATGGTATTATGAATATTCCAACGATGCTGTTCTTTAAGAACGGAGAGTTGGTAAATCGTCATATCGGGGCGTGTCGGAAGGCCGAGCTGGAGAAATTGTTTACGGATTTGCTCTAAAAACATGCCGATTTGACACTTTTATTTGGTTTTTTCGGAAATATAGTGTAACTTTGCACACTTTTTGTCGGCTTATTCGCGGCGAGTCCGGTTAAGAACCAACAGAGAAGAAAAACATGCCTATTCTGCAAATTCGGTCTCAGGGAGGGGGGGCGTAACAACAGCAGCCCGTTATGGGAGAGTTTGCGGGTAAGGCAAGTTTTGAGGATGGTTCGGTAGCTCAGTTGGATAGAGCAACAGCCTTCTAAGCTGTGGGTCTCGGGTTCGAATCCCGACCGAATCACTTAATCATTAAAAAGTAGCATCCGAGTCATTCGCAATCATGCTAATGGCTTTTGATGTGTGCTTATTTGTAAATATCATGCGTCAGTTAAAAATTACAAAATCTATTACGAGCCGTGAATCGGCGTCGTTGGATAAGTATCTTCAGGAGATAGGTCGAGAGCCTCTTATCTCTGTGGAGGAAGAGGTGGAACTGGCCGGCCGTATCCGTAATGGGGATCGGGCTGCGCTGGAAAAATTGACTCGCTCGAATCTCCGTTTTGTGGTTTCGGTAGCAAAACAATATCAGAACCAAGGACTCAGTTTGCCGGACTTGATTAACGAAGGAAACTTGGGTTTGATTAAGGCGGCTGAGAAATTTGATGAAACCCGTGGCTTTAAGTTCATTTCTTATGCTGTGTGGTGGATCCGTCAGTCGATCCTGCAAGCTTTGGCAGAACAATCGCGTATCGTGCGTTTGCCATTGAATCAAGTGGGCTCGCTCAATAAAATAAATAAGGCTTTTCAGCGTTTTGAACAGGAACACGAGCGCAAGCCTTCGGCAGAGGAACTGGCAGAGGAACTGGATATTCCCGTAGATAAGATTGCTGATACGCTGAAAATGTCCGGCCGCCATGTGAGCATGGATGCTCCATTTGTGGAGGGCGAAGACAACTGCCTAATCGATGTGATGCAAAATGAGGATTCGCCCAACGCAGATCGAGGACTGATCAATGAATCGTTATCAACTGAGATTGCTCGTGCGCTGAATACGCTGACCCCGCGTGAGGCGGACATTTTGCGTAAATTCTTTGGTATCGGTACGCCGGAAAAAACGCTTGAGGAGATTGGCGAAGAATTGCACTTGACCCGTGAGCGTGTGCGCCAAATAAAGGAGAAAGCAATTCGCAAATTGTATAGTGGGCAACGCAGCCAAGTGCTTCAAACCTATTTGGGATAACTACTATTCCGAGATGATAGAAAAAGCAGCTTTAGTGTGTGACTATGGCTGCTTTTTTTATGGAAGCGAGTGGAAAATGACGGGTTCTATATTGGCGAAAATGTTGTTTTGTTAGATGTAAGTGTCCGATTAATGGACAAAATAGAGCGAAAATTACAAAAAAACGACGGGGGTGTATTGTGATATCAAATAAATTTTGTAATTTTGCAGCGCTTTTGCACGATGAATTAGGCTCTAATGCTATCAACGAGGCAATTTTGGTGTTTGCTTGCTGAGTGGTAGGTGCGTTTTTGAGTGTGGGGATTGCGTACAAAAGTGGATCTTGCTTACATGAACGGAGCAGATGTTTCTTGAAGGAGAGATGCTCGAGTGGTTGAAGAGGCACGCCTGGAAAGCGTGTAAACTCCAAAAGGGTTTCCGGGGTTCGAATCCCCGTCTCTCCGCAAAAGTCGCAGAATAACCGCTGCGCAAGAAGTGAAAAACAATAAATTATATAAACACTATTCTCATGAAAAAAGTATTTGCAACCCTTACCGTATTGGCTATGCTTTCATTCGGCACGGCTGCTATGGCACAAGACGAAACTGCAGCAGCTGCTGCAGAGGCAACAACTGAAGCAGTTGTAGAACAACCTGCTCAAGAAGAAACCACAGCAGTGGAAGCTCCTGCTGAGGAAAGTGGTGTCGTAGCACTCCACAAGTATATGAAAACCAAGTTTATTGAAGGTGGTGCCGGCTTTATGGCTGCAACCTTGCTCTGCTTGATTTTCGGTTTGGCTATTTGTATTGAGCGTATTATCTATCTGTCTTTGTCTAAAACGAACACTAAAGTTCTGCTTGAGAAGGTAGAGAAGGCTCTCAACGAGAAGGGTATTGAGGCTGCTATGGAGGTTTGCCGTAACACTCGTGGCCCTATTGCAAGTATTTTCTATCAAGGCTTGCTCCACTATGATGAGGGAATCGATGTCGTTGAAAAGACTGTTTCCAGCTATGGCGGCGTTCAACTCGGTCTGCTGGAGAAGAACCTGACCTGGATTTCGTTGTTTATCTCTCTTTCTCCATCGTTGGGATTCTTGGGAACCATTATCGGTATGATCGAGGCATTCGATAAGATTCAACAAGTAGGTGATATCTCGGCTACCGTCGTTGCCGGTGGTATTAAGGTCGCTCTGTTGACAACCCTCCTCGGTTTGGTCATCGCAATTATCCTGCAATTGTTCTACAACTATATTTTGACTTTGGTTGAGGGTTTGGTTAACCAAATGGAAGATAGTTCGATCAGCCTGCTTGACATCGTTGTTAAGTATGACGCTGAGCAGAAAAATAAGTAATCTGATTTTGTAGCATACATCTATTTGTTACAAATCTTTTAATTGGATTGCATTATGAAGAACTATAAATTGATACCGAAGATAACCCTTTGGGTGTTGTTGGCAGTGAGCGTAGTCTTTACGGTTATGTTCTTCGCCGGCGGCTCGAATGGTTCATTGGAGGTTGCGGGTGACTTCTTGGATATCCCCCGCTTCACGGAGCTCTTGCTCGATTGGACGTATGTGTTGGTAGGCATTGTATGCCTTGTGACCATTGGCGTCGTTGTTTGGGAATTTATCAAAAACTGCAAGTATAATAAGCCGAAAGCAATTCGTAGTCTGGTAACCGTTGTGGGTTTTGTCTTGTTGGCAGTGATTTGCTGGTTCTTGGGAAGTCCTGAGAAATTGGAGATTATTGGTTATGAAGGAACCGAAAATGTGGGAGCAATGGCTCAGATGACAGATGCGTTGCTGTACTTGACCTACATTTTGATTGCCGGCACAATTTGCGCATGGTTGTTCGGTGTTCTGTATACTCATTTTAATCGTAGCAATAAAAAGTAATTGCACGTCAGTGCATCGTTAATTAGTAGTTAAATTATGGCAAAGAAAATCCCACAGATAAATGCTAGTTCGATGGCAGATATCTCTTTCTTGCTGCTGATATTCTTCCTGGTCACGACCAGTATGGATGTCAATCAGGGATTGTCACGCCGTTTGCCAGCTCCTGTTCCACCTGATCAGAAAGTAGAGGACACAAATATCAACAAGCGTAACTTGATGATTGTGAAGATAAACTCTGCTAACCAATTGATGGTACAGGGACAGCTGATGGATGTCAAGCAATTAAGAGAAGAAGCCAAGCGGTTCATAAAGAACGAGGATGACGAAGCAAATCTGCCCAAATTGTATGAGGAGGATTTCGGTGCGCCTATTGGAGTACAGCGTTATACCAAGGAGCATGTTATCTCTGTTCAAAACGATGTGGACACACAATATCAAGCATACCTTGATGTGCAGAATGAATTGGTTGCTGCGTACAATGAATTGCGTGACGAATGTGCTCGTAAGTATTTCAACAACACGCCTTATAGTGAACTGAACGAGGATCAACAGAAGCAAGTGCAGAAAGTGTATCCTCAGAAAATTTCGGAGGCTGAACCTAAAAACTACGGAGGAGAATAATATGGCTAAGATACGTAGAAATGAAAAGCGCGAGATGCCTGCTTTGAATACATCTTCGCTTCCGGATATTATCTTCATGCTTTTGTTCTTCTTTATGTCGGTTACCTCGATGAAGGAGGTTTCCTACAAGGTTCAATTCATTGTACCTCAAGCAACAGAGCTGACAAAGTTGGAAAAGAAATCGCTGGTTCGTTACATCTATGTAGGTACTCCGACTTCGGAGTTTCGCAAGCAATATGGTGCAGAGACGCGTATTCAATTGGACGACGCTTTTGCTGAAACTCGCGAAATAGGCGAGTATATTGCAAACGAACGTTCTTCGATGAAGGAACAGGAGCAAGGTTTGATGACTGTATCCATTAAGGCAGACAAGGAAACGCGTATGGGTGTCATTACAGACATCAAGCAGGAATTGCGTCGTGTTTCGGCCTTGAAGATTAGTTATGCTGCAACGCAACGTACTTCCTTCTAAAAAAACAAACTTACGTTTGATGGATAAACAGAAATCGGAGACTTTAGGTTTCCGATTTCTGTTTTCTAATAATGTTTGTGACGAAACATCTATTGGATTTGGGTTAAACGCATTTTTGCAGCTGATAGACATTCTTTGTGTTGTGTAATTCCGTAATTATGCGTACCTTTGTATCCTTGGACTACAAAAATAGCTACATACTATGAAAAAGAACGCTCCTGAAATTTATGCCTTGCGACAGGATATTGAGCAGCAGGTTAATAGAAAAATCTGCACTCCTGCAGAGTTTGATTTTCTGGCCAATGCAATATGGGAGCAGCTGCATCAATATATATCTTCGACTACGCTCAAAAGACTATGGGGATATATTTCAGGTTCGGATACGGTTCGGCATAGCACTCTCTGTATTCTTGCACAGTTTATTGGTTATGACCATTGGGAGCAGTATATTCAGCATTTGGCAGAACAGAGTGAGGTTGAAAGCGATGCTTTTTTAGGTCAAGGTGTTCGCACAGAGCAACTATCATCCGGCGAGTGCGTGGAGGTCTCTTGGCAACCAAATCGTCGTTGTGTGTTTCGCTATCTTGGCGATATGCGTTTCGTGGTTGTATATGCTGAAAATAGTAAACTGCATATAGGGGATACCTTTTATTCTGCGTGCTTTCTTATTGGACAACCGATGTATCTTGATAGACTGAAGGGGACATCT
>CAVKVE010000008.1:40117-41391 GCA_963659655.1 Bacteroidaceae bacterium
CTTCTTATGTGGCAGGAAAACATAATGGACTAACAACTGCTTTTGTGACTAGGAACGACTCGTATGATATGATTCATGCCTGCGATAGATAGCAGCTATATGCATACCTGTTTCTTGTCTTGTAAACCATAAACAGATATTTTGAAGTGACTACAATTCCCGATATATCTGACTCCGGATTTGTTGATATAGAAAGTATCTCAAACGGATGGTCTGAAATTACTCTATTACAGTCGCGGCCACATAGCATGCTTTATCGTGCCAAACGCTTTGGAAGGTGGTTCGTCTTAAAAGGGTTACCCGGTGAGATGCAGTGTTTGGCTGATTATCGAATCCAGCAAGAGCGGGAATTTCTAATTGGTGTGCAATTGGTTCATCCGAATATTGTTGCGACCTATTCCTTAGAAAACTTTGCAGACCTGGGACGATGTATCGTTATGGAGTGGGTTGATGGTATGACTCTGTTGGAATGGCTCTCATCGCATCCATCCAATCAGGCTCGCCAACGTGCATTGGAGCAATTGTTGGATGCATTGGATTACCTGCATGTGCGTCAGTTGGTGCATCATGACATAAAACCGAGCAATATTCTTATAACCAATAATGGTAACAATCTTAAGCTTATCGATTTTGGGCTTAGTAATTCGGATGATAATGCGTTGCCGATATCTAATGACCCGCAAGATGATTTGTTACGCATAGCGGAGTTGCTCACATTGTTCCATCTGCCTTCAGAACGCATTATTATTTCTCGTTGTAGGCACGGGCACTATCGGAATATTGATGCTTTGAGGCGAGATATAGATAGGAAAATCCGTCTACGGAGAACTCTCCCGATATCTATTCTATTTGTTTGTATGGTATGTGCTATTGTATTATTGGGATGGAAAATCTACCAACAGTCGATTATCGATAGGCAGGCCAAACAGCGACAAGAAGCAATGATAACCGATGTGAATCGAGTGTGTGATGATGAAGCAACTCGGTTGTTTGCTATTGCCGATGCAGAACCATACCAAGAGTTCGCAATGACTCGTTTTTATCAAAATTGTCGATTCCTTGTCCTGCGTGACTCTTTGAATGCGGTCTATTCTTGTGAAGATGCGTTGTTTCATAATCTTTGTTGTACTACTTTTGACCATTGTTCTAATGCAATACAGATCCGATTCAGTGAACACCTGAAACAGTTTCCGACCCTGTTCGATGCCTATAAAAATGGAGAGATCAGTGCAGAAGAATACGGTCGGCTTGTGCGAAAGCTCTCTGCTATTCAA
>CAVKVE010000009.1:0-5437 GCA_963659655.1 Bacteroidaceae bacterium
TATTCGGTCATTTTTCGACAAGAAATGGCCGAATGTATTATTATTGCACCCTAAATGTCGAATATTACACATAAAAACGGATAGAAATAAGTACTTTTGCAAAAATTAGATAGGTTCGCATTTATAGCCTTACCACAAGAAAAGAATATATACAAAAAATATGAAACATACACCCTTATTTCTACTACTTGGACTGCTATCAGCATGCACAGCAGTTCCTAATTTCCAGAACACTACCCAGAAAGACATTGATGCACTAACCCAAACGGCTTCGTTCAAGATGCCGCAAGTGGTGGTGCCGCAGTTCCCGAACAAGACATTTTCCATACTCGACTATGGCGCAGACCGTACAGGGGCTACGCTCTCGACGGCTGCCATACAACAGGCTATCGATGCTTGCACGGCTGCCGGTGGCGGAACGGTGATTATTCCTTCGGGCGTGTTCCATACAGGACCTATCTCGCTCAAATCGAATGTTCGTCTCTATACGGAAACGAATGCCTTCGTACTGTTCTCAAACGATTTTTCGCTCTATCCACAATATACAACATGGTTTGAGGGGATTCCCACCATGCGTTGTCAATCGCCTATCTCGGCATTCAATGCAGAGAATATCGCCATTACCGGGCATGGCATTTTCAACGGCAACGGCGATTATTGGCGTCCGCTCAAGCGAGGAAAAGTGAGCGATACGCAATGGAAAGCCCAACTTCGAAAGGGCGGCGTGCTGTCCGAAGATGGCAAGACATGGTATCCCGATTCCGGCTCACGCTATGCGGCTACACTCTGTGAAGACCAGAATGTTCCGGTAGTGAAACAAGACTCGATTTGGAAAGAAATTCACTCGTTCTTGCGCCCTGTTATGTTGCACTTTGTGGGTTGCCGAAATATCCTGTTGGAAGGCGTTTGCTTCGAGAACTCGCCGGCATGGAATCTCCACCCTATGCTCTGCGAGAATCTTACCCTGCGTGATTTGACAGTACGCAACCCATGGTACAGCCAGAATGGCGACGGCGTAGATGTGGAGTCGTGCCGCAATGTGGTTATCTCACGCTGCTCGTTCGATGTCGGCGATGATGCCATCTGTATGAAGTCGGGCAAAAACAAACCCGGACGCGATCGTGGCGTGCCGACGGAGAATGTTGTAGTGGATGATTGCGTAGTCTATCACGGGCATGGCGGTTTTGTTGTCGGCTCGGAGATGTCTGGTGGTATCCGCAATATACAAGTGAGCAACAACCTCTATATCGGTACGGATGTCGGACTGCGTTTCAAGTCTACGCGTGGGCGTGGCGGTGTAGTAGAAAATATCTACATCACGAATGTCAATATGTGCAATATTCCCAACGAGGCATTGCTCTTCGATTTATTCTATGGTGGCAAAGGCGCCGGCGAAGAGACAGAAGAAGAGATTGCCGCTCGGATGGCTGTCGGTGCAGCAGTGAGCGAAGAAACGCCGCAATTCAAGAACATATATATCGACCATGTGGTGGCAAAGGATGTACAACGCGCGATGTATTTCAACGGCTTGCCCGAAATGAAAATAGAGAATGTGCATCTCTCCGACATCACGATGACAAGTACCGAGGGCGCCATTATCCGCCAAACAAATGGTTTGGAAGTGAAGAATGTGCATATCACGCCCCGTACAGGAGAGGCATTCTCCGTGGCATCATCGGTTGAGAATGTACACTTTGAATAAATGTTTATGACAAGCAAAAATATCCTTTGTAGCGCACTCATAGCGGGTGCGCTGCTTTGTTCTTGTTGCTCACAGCCACAAATAGCAGGCTCTATGTGGCTGCGGGTATCGCCTGACGACTCATTGCGTGAGGGGTTTCGTCGAATAGAGGCAGAAGGGCAGACTCGCTATATTGTCCCAATCACCGAGTGGACAGCCTCGCCCGAAGTGGATACCTACCACCAACTGCACCACCACGGCGTAGCGTTGGAGTCGGACTTGATGGCCTACCGCATCTATTTCGACAAGAAACAAACTATCGATGTCTATGCAAAGAAGACTCCGCGACTGGAGTTGCCCACCTCCTATTGGTATCCTTCGGATGAACAATTAGCACAGCACTACGGCGATGATATTCTGCGTGTTAGCAGCACAGTCGGCGTCGGAAGCGTACGCCATTGGCAGGATGGGAAACAACGCCATATTGAGCCGGTCGAGAGCCGCACACAACGCTTGGTGGAAGTGTCGAAAGACAAGGGTGTTATGGAGGTATCGGTAAAAGGATGGAAAACAGAGGGCAAGACTGTGGATATGACGGTTCGCTACACACTTGCAGCCCACCATCGAGATATGCTTTGCGAGGTCTTTCTCTCCGAACCGCTTGATAGCCTCTGTACGGGTGTACAGTTGATTCCCAACAAAGGTATACAACCGCCCTACCCTACGCTGTCCGATGGTGCAACAACCTACGAAGATGCACATGAGTATATCCATATATCCGATGGCATTATCGTAGGCGAATGGGGGACGGATTGGCCGGTGAACGACACCGTAAAGTACGCCAAAGAGACACTCGGTTTGGGTGTTTATGTGCCAACGGAGTATGCAGTCTGCCCACTGCACGATGGGCGTAACAACTTGATTCTCTTGCGCCCTGCTACTTACTTGCGTTTCTATCTCACTTGTGTATCCATGAAGGAGGATAATCCTCCCGCCACTTCAGCGGCTAATTTCTTTCAATACCTAACTCAATGGAAGGCAAAACTAAATTAGTTCTACTACTATACCACACTTTGTGGGAAATACAACTGAAAAACTATAACAACAAAGGTCGCCCATTATCGGGCGACCTTTGTTGTTAATCAATTCCTAATGTAAGATTAGTGTCTTTTTGCCGTTTCGGATATGCATTTGATAGATACCTATTGGCACTACATATTCTGTTCCTTCATCGTAAATAGTTTGAATATCCACCTTATCTATCTGTGTGGTATAATGTACATCTTGCTCATTCATTGGTACTTCATACAGCAATAATTGAGAGCGAACCATCGTATTTTTAATCATTTTCGGCCATGGTTCTCCGTAAAATGCATCCTCTGCCCTATTATAACTTGCACCCCATATTACGACCATCCCTTCCATCCCTTCTTCTTCCGTTTGGTCTAAATAGAATGCTATAGTAGAATCCTCCATCACTCGATAACGCCATTCTGTATCCGTATTCGTATACTTTTTTCCCGATGTATAACCGACAAAAGTTCCCGATGCAACATGTTGTATCGTAGCAGTACTATCTTCCGCAAAATGAATATAATAAATCATATTATCTGTTATATCAAATTGCCGCTCATACCATACACTATCCTCCGTCGTTAGATTTATCTCTTTGGTGGCTATAAGTCCATCACTACCAACACTCCCTGCATAAGCGATTTTTAGGATAGAGGAACCTATTGCATAATACCCTGACTGGCAATTTACTTGTTGTACACGCCTAACCTGCGGTTCTTCGGCATCTGCATATACTGCCCATAGCTCCGTATTAGAACTCGGGTAATACATAGAGCCTGCCGATAGCAAAGCAGGTTTTTGCGTCACAGAAGCAATCATAATTTCAGACCAACCAACAAAATACCATCCATTTCGGTCCTCTAATTTAGGTAATCTCACACCACTTCCCACTGCAGATTCTATCAATGACTGCTGTTTAGTTTGCCCCGAATACAGATCGACCGTATATGGTTGAGGTTCTGCATAATGATAGGTAAAGCTATAAGATTCAATATAAATAGAATTGTCCGTTCCCTCTATCCGGATATGAATTTGTCCTTTGGAGAGTTGCTTCGCCGGTGAAAAAACATGTTCTATCGAAGTGTAGGAAGTGGTATATTTGCCGCTCCAATCCTTAAACGTGCTATTGGCAATGCTCCATACCGTTTTCCCATCCATGGTCATCACCATCGAACCGCTTCCCGAATTTTTGTTGGATTTCATAGACAAGACCACCTTATCTATCTCAATATTTTTCCAACCGGACAATTCAAATACTGCGGAATCACCCGCACGAACAGATCCTTTTTGATAGTTACAAAAATAATCAGCCTCTGTACCAACAGGTACCACACCACTCTGTTCTACTGTAGATTTTGTTGCCACCGTAAAGGTTGCTACGAGTGCAAGCAAAGCAAAAGTCTTCACGTTCTACCTATTATAATGAAAAAATTATCGGTAATCTGTATGCTGATAGCATCCTGCATCCGGATGGATATCCTCCCCCACTCTCAGCGTTCCGACCTTATCTTCCGGATAAGACAAGGCCATCACTGAATCTGCAATGCCAATAGCCGGCGATATAGAATCTAACCGAAAATCATAATATTTATATTCTTTATATTTATAGTATGTATTTCGAAAAACAGACGCCGTATCATCCCTTTGCCAATAGACATTGTGCTCTGCAAATGGAATTGTTAGCGTATCCGTTTTCAAGTAATTTCCGACAAATTTCCCCATATAATAATGGTCTAATGGTGTCGCTAAAACCAATTGATTATTTCGTACTCCTGTAACGATACTATTATAAAACGATGCCGTAGTTGGATGCTGCTTACTCAAGTTATCAATATAAACTGCAGCCACATCCTGACGCGATGCAGATTGAATATTGATATTCGTCGCATTAAAATAGGATGCAATGGTAGTATGCACAAACCGTTGCGTTCCATCCGACAAATAGACGCAATAGGCTCCACAATTGCTTATTTCTACATTCGCCACCTCTGCATTAATATGCTGCAATACAAGTCCGTATAGCACTTGATTATGAATACGACTATTTGTCAACCGGAAAGTAGGCAATGGGGAGGTCTGTTCACTTTGGCAATACAATCCCACATTTGCACTCGAAATATCTACATTATCAAACACATAGTTTACTTGTGCGGTATTCTTAGATGGTATCAGGTATATGCCTTCCCACAAACCTGCCGCATAACGATACGGCACGCTATCAAATAATCGATCCATTCGGTCACCTCTAAAAATAATCGGATTTTCTCTCGTACCTATTGCCTCCACATCACCCAACGCCCACAGGGATGCGCCATTATGGAAATAGAATTGTGCCCCGGCTTCAATAGTAAGTTTTCCCCCCACTACGACTGTATCGTATACCAAATAAGGCTTATCGGCCTTAAATTTCGTATTGCCCGCATAGTACGTGTGTTTTTGGTTGCTTTTAATCATCGTTACATTCTGTCCATACGCCTCCAACACAATCTTTTGTTGTTTCCCATTCGATAACAACAGGCACAACTTATCCTCTATAAAAAAAGGAGAATTTTCTTTCGTTGGATTTACAAATACTCGCACGAAAGCATAGATACTATCCCCCCCCCGCACATCAATGCTTGCGTTTTTTAAGTACTCAGCATCATTTTCTCCGTCTATATTGACATGAAAATAAGTACCATC
>CAVKVE010000009.1:5681-9049 GCA_963659655.1 Bacteroidaceae bacterium
GCACGATTCAATAGTTTATCTATAGCCCGTGTATAGAACTCATCTTGGATAGGCAACTCATTACGCCCATCCGCAGGAGCCAACTGATTGGCAAAGCCAATACGATAGGTCAATTCGGGACACCACTTGAACCAACGGAAATAGAAGTCGCATCCAAATCCGACCTCTACAAAATAGTCCCATCCCTTCAATAAGATAGGCTTTTCCTTGTCCAAATTAAAATTATAACTAACGCCACCTCCTCCGATAAGATAAGGACGATAGTTGCCCTCTCGTTCTGCTGACCACTTGAGATAGAGCGGTAGTGTAATCGGAATCGCCAATACATCGGTTGTGCGTCCATGTCCGGAGGAACCTTTTATCTCATTGCCTGACTCATTGGTATATGATATTGTTCGCGAAGCGAACTGCAACCCGGGAGTAAAACGCAAATTTAGATGTCGTGCGAGGCGTACATCCGTAATAAACCCCACCGAAAAACCGGGCAGCATCGAACTCACGCGAGCATGATATAGTTCTCCATCAATCTCTGTTTGCGAGTCAGTGACGCCAAAACTCATAAAATTGATACCCAATGAGAATCCAAAATGGACAATTCGGTCATCTATATATGGATTGTTCTGAGCAGATGACAGAGAGCTACCCAATAAAATAGCCATCACAAATATATATCGTATCGTATGTTCTTTCATGCTCTCTCCCTTTCTCGATTTTAATCAACTATATTTTTATTCTTCGCTTCCCGTATCCTCAAAGCTACTTATTGTTTCGGTTTTCATAGAGTCTTTCCCATTATTTTTAGAATAATTATTACCGAAATTATATGTTAGCGTAAGGCTTATAGTACGAGAATGCCATTGTTTTTCTTGATATTGCCAAAATCCTTCCCCCCATGTGGTATTACGACGGGCTCGCGAGTTGAGAATATCCCGCAAATTCAGTGCCAAGGCTAATTGTTTGTTCAAGAAGGTCTTACGCAATCCCATATCTATAGCATATCGATGCTCAGTTTGTCCTTGTGCTACCACACGAGGGCTACGATACCGCGCACTTAGTTGACCGGAGAATGTCTTTGTAAACATAAACTGGGCATTGATTCGTGCCGACCATGCCAAAATATTCTGTGCGGGCAAATCTACTTCCACATAAGCACCATTCAGATAGTCCTCATAGTGTGCCGAAGAGATACTATTCCAATAAAAGTTCACATTGGTTGTTAGTTGCAGCAGTTCCTTGAATAAACGGTTCTTAGCCACTAATTCCACCCCTAATTCTTGTCTTTTGGCTACATTGAGATAGGTATTTTTCATCACATCCCCATCCATATAGCGCACATTTTGCACTTCCCCATCCTTGTAGCGCCAAAACACACCGGCCGATAGCGTATGCCTTTCCCAATTTTTCAAATAATTCAATTCTAAGGAAGAAGAGTATGCAGGAAGCAATTCCGGGTTACCATAGCTGATATTGGTAGAATCCGAGAAGTCCATACGCGGATTGAGTTGATGCCCACGAGGACGATCCACCCGACGCGTATAGTTTAGCTGCAGCTCATGTCCATGACCAAAATCATAACTTATATAGGCACTCGGAAATAACTGAAAATAAGCAGTATCTTGTTTGTTACGCTTCTGCTCATAAGCGTCCTGTATATTGCCACTATTATCCTTATACGAAGACTCCAAATGACGCATAAAATACTCCCCACGAAGACCTATTTGCACTGACAAATGTTCCCAGAAACGATTTCCATATGTAATATATAGAGCATGATTTTGCTCTTGACTATTAAAAACAGTGTAGTAGCTATATAGCTCTTGCTCATGATTATGCCCATTATAAGCAGCGGCATCAGAGGAACTCCAGCTTACAGTTGCCTGATAGCCGGCCTCCAAGCGTGATTGTGTGGTTGGTTTCCATTCATAGTCTGCCTTCACCTCCATCGTTTGCATAAGACTATTATTCACCTGCTCTTGGCGAGTCGTGTCAAGCCCCAACTCGGTCTGCGTATAAAAATTGTCTTGACGGAAGGCAAAATGCATATACGAAGCCGTCAGCATTAACTGATGTTTCTGCATTTTGAATGTATAGTCCACCGTGGCCTCACCACCAGGATGCCATCCCCCACCTGTTTGCGTACGCGAATATTGACGCAGCGTATCGCCCGATTGGTAGTCTGTTAACAAGTAGGTATTAACATCCTTATCATGCATACGCAGATACTGTTTATCCTCCACCATACCAAAGCCGGAAACGCCTAATGTAGAATGATCACTCAGCCGAAAATTAAGTCCTCCACGCAGGAAAAGTCCTCCGCCACGCCTATCGCTTTGCCCTTCCTGCAAAAGATGCGAAATAATGCTGTCTTGCACTATATCAGCCACCTTTTTCGTTCCCGTACCATGCAGATTATATCGGTCTGTATTTGAGCCGCCATTGGATGTATGATAGCGGTATCCGGCATTAAAGTATCCATCCACCACCCCTTTTGAGAAATTTATATTAAATCCCACATTTGCCCCGGGCGGCGTGGTCCATGGTTTCGCCAAAGCATATTCCATACCTGCATTCACGCTGCCATAGTAACCGGCTTTGCGGTCTTCTTTCATCACAAGATTAATGATACCGGCAGTTCCCTCCGGAGAATACTTTGCACTCGGATTGGTGATAACTTCTATTTGTTTTATGCTCTCAGCCGGCAATTGTTGTAGCACTTGCGCACGGTTATCGCTGTTCAGTCCGGCAGGTTTGCCATTAATCCATATCTCCACGTCCTCAGAGTTACGAAGTGAGATTGTGCCTTCTTGATCCACATCCACCGATGGTATATTTTCCAATACATCGGTCACCGATGCCCCGGCAGAGGCTATGTTTTGGTCTACGGTAAATACTTTTTTGTCCAGCTCAAACCGCATTGAACTCCCCTGTCCGACTACCTCCACTTCCTGCAGTGCCTGCGTATCTTCAGTTAGATAAAGTTTCCCAAAATTAACAGTCTTTCCACTGAGCGTAACCGTACGCTTCAGTTCCCCATACCCCATAAAGGAAACTGCCACTATATACTCACCGTTCTTCAGCCCTGTGATGCGGAATGCCCCATCGCTGTCAGTGGTTGCACCGGCAGTAGGCACAGTTTCGCCCGAGCGTGTAACGCTGACATTGGCAAAGTCTATCGCCTCACGAGTAGCTTGGTCGAGAACCTTGCCTGTGAGAACATTTTCTGCCCTTAGACCAACCGTCAGGCAGCAAAGCAGGAATGTGAATATATATATGATGCGTGAATGCATAATGATAAGGGAGGCTTGGTTGTTTGAAATTCAGTAATTGAAAGTCATTTGTTTGGTGTCAACCATAGCCGAAATTGGGAG
>CAVKVE010000009.1:9287-23112 GCA_963659655.1 Bacteroidaceae bacterium
TCTTGCACTTCATCCGTCCCCATCGTCCACTCCTGTATGTGGTCTATCAAGTCTCCCTCGTGGTTCGATTGGTAGTAAACAAAGTGAATATCAGCGTATTGGCGTTGTAGCGCAAGCAGCACTTGCTCCATCGACTCCGTGCCGTAGAT
Source organism: Bacteroidaceae bacterium (assembly GCA_963659655.1). Taxonomy (GTDB): domain Bacteria; phylum Bacteroidota; class Bacteroidia; order Bacteroidales; family Paludibacteraceae; genus Colicola. Next base: position 9,437 of record CAVKVE010000009.1, read on the forward strand.
AGATGGTTCTCGCCGCCCCAACATATTCAGATTCGGACCATTCAATATATATATACGCTGCTTCACTTTTACGAAGGATTATAAATTAGAGGTCGGAATAATACATTCGCTCGCAGATAGGAGTACCGAAAAGAGCCCCACTCTGTAATTTAATTGTTAATTGTTAATTATTAATTCATTCATCGCGCCCCATTGACTGCGAGCAAAAACTCGTCGTTATCATCCGTGCGCTCCATATAGGTTTTTAATTTCTCCATGGCCTCCGAGCCGTTCATATCACTTAGTTGCTTGCGTATCTGCCACATACGGCTCAGCACATCGGCGGGCAACAACAAGTCATCTCGGCGAGTACCCGATGCAGGAATATCCACAGCAGGGAACACACGCTTATTTGCTAACTTACGGTCGAGTTGCAATTCCATATTACCGGTTCCTTTGAATTCCTCAAAGATAAGGTCATCCATCTTGCTCCCCGTTTCCGTCAGCGCAGTGGCAATGATTGTCAAGCTGCCTCCGTTCTCAATGTTTCGTGCTGCACCGAAGAATCGTTTCGGTTTATGTAATGCCTGCGCTTCCACACCGCCCGACAACACTTTACCACTCGAAGGCGCAACGGTATTATACGCACGAGCAAGACGCGTAATCGAGTCGAGCAGTATCACTACATCATGCCCACTCTCAACCAACCGTTTAGCCTTTTCATGCACTATATTCGCCACTTTCACATGGTTCTCAGCGGGTTCATCGAAAGTAGATGCCACCACTTCCGCATTCACCGAACGCGCCATATCTGTTACCTCCTCCGGACGTTCATCGATTAGCAGAACGATCATATATACTTCCGGATGGTTAGCAGCAATGGCGTTTGCTATCTCCTTAAGCAATACAGTCTTACCGGTCTTCGGTTGTGCAACAATCAAGCCACGCTGTCCCTTGCCAATAGGCGCAAATAGGTCGATAATACGCACGGACAATGGGTCACCTTTTCCTTTGCATAGGTGGAATTTCTCGTTCGGGAATAGCGGAGTCAAATTCTCGAATGCAACACGCATTTTTGCTTTCTCGGGTGCCAATCCGTTGATTCGGATTACCTTGTCCATCGGGAAATACTTGTCTGGGTCACGATTGACACGGATGGTACATTCCACCGTATCCCCCGGTTTTAGGCTGTATGTGCGTATCTGTTCTTTGCTGACATAGACATCATCCGGCGAAGGGAGATAGTTATAGTCAGCCGAACGCAGAAATCCATATCCGTCCGGTGTGCATTCCAATGTACCCATAGCGATGACATGCTCCCCTAATTCTATCTGTGGGCGCTGTTGCGGTTGCGGCAAACGCTGTTCCTGAGAGGCGTGCACTTCTTCTGCCAATGGTTGTTCCGCATTATCAGCCTCCATATAATCAAAACCTGCATTTCCTTGTGTATTCTCTGCCTGTAACTCAGGATGTAAGCGAGCATATTCAGCCGCTTTCTTTGCTGCCAATTCGGCAATTTCTGCCTTCGTTTTACGCCCACGCTTCTTGCTTTTGTCCGATTCGGTCGTTTCTCCTACAGCAACAGCAGGTGCCGAAGCTGCAACAACCGGCTCTTTGCTCTGCGCCTCTTCATTGGACATCTCGGTTTCCACCATTTCCGCTTTTGGGGCTACATCAGGCATCATTGGTAATTCGGGTTCTATATTTACACTCTCCGCCGCTTCAACCTCTTTGGGCTTGTCCTCCGTTTTGGGCAACAAAGCAGGCTCGCCGGACAGAGGTTTACGCGCCTCAATAGCTCGAACCGTCCGATTCTTGCGATGGTTATTCTCTTGTAGCAATTGTTGCATTTCGCTCATTTGCTCGTGCTCAGTACCCGCCACAGCCGTAGCCGTTTCGCTTTTCATACCGGTCGTTGATACCTTACGCACCGCCTTAACACCTCGTGTCCGCACCCTACCCGTATTCGCGGTATCCGACGCACTCTCTGCGTCGGCAGCAGGCATTGCCTTCGGTTGTTTGCGTCGTTCGATACGAGCATCTTCTCGTGCCTGTACTTCCTTGGCACGATTATCAGCTTGTGCGTCTAAAATGTCATAACTAATATCCCGTACAGATTGGGAACGTTTTGGATTCAGCCCCATAGACACAGCAATCTCACGCACCTCGTCGAGCGTCATACGCTCGAGTTTATTCAAATCGTATTGCATAAAAAAGTAAAAAGTAAATCGAAATTTCATGGAACGGAGAGAACCTCCGCCAAATACGCTGCAAAAGTACGCAAAAAATATCGTTCTTGCAATACTTACGCCCTCTTTTATACCATTTTTCCGATTCGGAACTCCTATTTGAGCGGGAAACGATGCCCAAACAGGTCAAAGGCAGTGTTGTTGTAGATAATATACAGTTGCCCATCCCGCAGCACCTTATGCGGTTCTGCACGCATCACATCTTGGTCTATCGCAGTCGTTCCTATGTATGCAACCCACGCATTCGGCACTCCGTATCCATAGTCCCCATCCGGGTTGTTGTATCGATTCGCCGACCGAATAATACGCTCTCTTATCTGCATGGCGTTTTCCTCCGGCAGAGCCGACCAAAGCGAAGCCGCCAATCCGGCTATCAGCGGACAAGCGAAACTGGTTCCATTGCTTGAGCCTATTGCGCCTGTCGCCGGATTGATAAGCACCGTTCCTTGTCCCACAGCGCACACCTCCGGTTTGGTGCGCCCATCGGCAGACGGACCACGCGAGGAAAACGAGGCAATCACCCCACTCGCATTCACCGCTCCCACCGTCAGAATACTATCCGCATCCGCAGGGGCCGTTATATAGCGCCAATCTTTTGCCCCTTCATTTCCGGCAGCCACGCACACCAATATCCCTTTCCTTGCCGCAATCGTTGCCGCCTGTGAGCAGCGTGTTTTCTGTCCGTCCATATCGGAATACGAGAGGTCCCACGCACTGTTGTCGAACCACGAGTAGCCCAACGAAACGGAAAACACATTCACCCCGAGGCTATCTGCTTTTTCCAATGCAGCCACCAGGTTGTCCAGCTCTTTCGGGCTTTCCGTTTCATTCTCCTCCGAGCGCATTAGGTAGTAATCCGCCTCCACGGCGCTCCCGTAGAAATCCGCCTGTTTCCCTGCAATCACGCTCAGACATTGTGTGCCATGCGTACCGGTTGAGCCGAAGAAATCCCCCGTATCATCCGTAAAGTCAAACACACCCAACCGATGTTGTGCCTCAAAGCAATCCAGCGTTTCCGCATTTTGGAAACCACCGTCGCAAATAGCCATCACGATGCCATTCCCATGAAAACCTGCACGATGCAGCGGTGCCAAGTTATAGAGTTCGATTTGTTCTTTCGTGTATCCATAATCTATATCTTGTGCCGCCTCCGTGCTTTTCTTTCGCAGAACAGCTGCCTTTGGTGAGGCAGTACTGCGGGTCATCTCTACCGACCGCACGAACTTGCATGCCTTCACCACTGCAGCCTGCTCCGTTGTCATTTCCACCGTCGCCCCGTTGAACCAGCGAGACAGATGATATACAGTGCAGCCCATCCGTCGCAGGCTGTCTACATAGTTAGCCGATACGGCATAGTCTAACGAATCGGTCGGTATATTCCATTGTGTGCGCTGTTCTTGCGCCCGTTCCGACAACGCAATCGGTCGACTTCCCGCTTTGTCTGTAAAGGTCACAAAATAGGCACTCAGCAGTATTGAGCAGATATATGCAAACATACAATCTTATGATTTTCAAATACTTATCAAACACTTTTCGAATAAATTCTCAACGCATTCTCAATAACGCCCCTATGTTTTCCCGATAAAATCAACCCTAATTTCAAACCAATTCCCCTAACCTATTCCGACACCTCCCCGCGAACCTCCGCCCCACCGTCAAACACACCCACAACGCCATCGGCCCATTTCCCCATAAAAACCCGACAAAGTTACAATAAAATACGCAATCTCGCAAAACGCCCCCAATATAATGTCCCATTTTTCCCTCTATTCTCATCCGAAAAACATCTTTCAGTGCCTTTCCCCCATCCCATACAGTTTCCCCTCACCCTCCAATCAACTCCAAACAAACTCCCCACGAAAGCCATACTAACTCCATATTAGCTTCCAACGAACTCCGTACGCCCCCAAAACAAACTCTATAATAACACCCCACCACCCTCCAATCAACTCCCCACGAACACCATACAAACACCCCACCACCCTCCAATCAACTCCACACAAACACCATACAAACACCCAACGAACTCCATATTAACTCCCTATCCGAGTCGGAACAACCTTGAACGATTACCGAAGCATTACCGAAGCATTACCGAAGCATAGCCGAAATATAACCAATGTATTTAGCAAATCAGAACATACCAGCAAGCTCCTTCAGTTATCCCCGCAAACCACCTTCGCCATAGTATCGTCCGCCATTTCCATACCTCAAGCCCCACCTCTTATTCATCATCAATTTTCCAATGGTCAAGTCACACCCTAAGGAACCGACTTTTCACCCACATGAAAGTACATTTTTTCGTATTGTATAATCCATTTTCTCAGCATATCAAAAGCCGACTTGTGCATACTTCCCCATTTCAACCGACATAATTCACTGAAATTCAAATTAATATATTTCGCATTGTGCATAATATCTAAAATGGACGATATGAGTTCATATAGATTTAGACAAAATTCAATATACATTTATCAAATTAGAGATAAAGAACAACAAAAAGGAAAGCGTGTAATAATTGACACATTGTGTATAATAAATGCAAAAACGCACTCAATTATTTGCTTTTATGCAAAAAGTGCAATAACTTTGCAAACTCTAAATGCGTAATACAGATAACGCTATATACATACAACGACACATAAACCGGCTAAAATATTCAAACAAAAATCCGATAAAGAAGTATGTTAGTTCCCAGAAATTCATCTCCATCTACTCATCAAAGACCAATATTGAGAATTTTGAAAATTCTCTGTTTATCTGTTGTATTGGCAAACTCAATCACGCTCTCTGCCAAAAATTCTATTGACACCATCAATCAACAACTACGAACCCTATTTGGTTCTATACCGCACCCCAGCGATGTCAATTTCTGCTACGATATGGCCTGTCATTTAATTGACAGTGCCTACTACGATACAAATTGTCAGTTGGAAACCAATGCTAATACATGCTTTTCCTAAGAATATAGACGAACAAAGTCACCCCCAATTGTATTTCTTATAAAATTCAACAGGATATGAAACGAGAAGCATTTATTCTATGTCTTTTTACTTTGTGTATAGCATTATTTTCGTGTGGTCCGATGAAACATCGTACATACGAATACACCATTTCCGGCTATGTATATGCCGACAGGAAAACCCATAAGCCATTAACAAACATCGGCGTATCTATAACAGATTCAAGATATAGCGACTATACGTATGGCGAATGTGTGGACAGAAATGATTATTTGGTAAAAACCGATGAAAATGGCTACTTTTCATTGAAATTAAACAGTAGTAAAATATATACAGATATCGCAACCGGATGGTTTTTTGATACTCGTGGAGATAGTATGCTGACAGATTCAGCCCTCGTTGCAAAACATAAGAGAAGTCGTTATCTTGGAACCGATTCGTGTTTTATCGAAGCACGAGAATTCACCTGTGGTGCAAGAGGAGAAAAAATTGATGAATTGCAGGATATTGAAATATACTTAGAGGAATATCCGAGTTTAGTGATTGAACCGAAAGTTTTTACTCGTAAGCAGAAGGTAAAAATGATAAATAATAATGGACTTAGATACATATCTGTATATTTTTTGGAAAACACATCTAGAAAAGATAGTATTTCTCCTTTTGGGGAGGTATACTCAGTATCACATCATCCTAGCTTGGTATATACAGAGCCATTAGAAATTCAATTGGATATTCCCGATTCTGTGCCTGCCGGACACTATCTATTTCGTGTATTTGGTAGTGATGGATACCATAGCCTCAATATGGAGCCGGAGTGTATTGTCGAGTTAATCGATGAATAGGCACTATTGCAATCCGAGCCAATCCAATAAATTAATACTTGCCGAAAGTACCATAGATATACCAGTCTATGGTACTTTTCTGTAAAAAACACATTCGTCCCCTTCCCGCTTGCCTATTCCAACCTTATTCCGTACCTTTGTGGGCCATAGAGCAGAAACGCCTACGAAGTTTCTTATTTGTTCCCATATACCTAACATTAAACATTTAACGACAAACCAAGATTATCTATGCGAGTAGTAGTACAACGAGCCCAACGGGCAGCCGTTCGTATTGACGGAGAGACTGTCGGTCAAATCGAGCAAGGTTATATGTTGCTTGTCGGCATCACGCACACCGATACCGAAGCGGATGGCGACTATGTAGCCAAAAAGGTAGCACAACTCCGTGTCTTTGAGGATGCAGACGGCAAGATGAACCACAGCATTCTTGATATTGATGGAGCGATTCTCTCCATCTCGCAGTTCACGCTCTATGGCGATGTCCGACATGGCAATCGCCCGTCTTTCATCCATGCTGCCCGCCCGAAACAAGCCGAACCGCTCTATCACTACTTCAACGCTCGCCTTCGCACCGAGTATGGTCTGCGAGTAGAAACCGGTCGGTTCGGTGCTGATATGAAGGTCGATTTCATCAACGATGGTCCTGTCACCATTCTCATCGATTCTGCGGCTCGTTAACATTCTTTCTGCGCCATCCCCCTCAACACTTGTACCTTAAAAGCAACCTAAAAAACGCCAAAATCAAAGAAAAATGCACTCTATGTGTATTTTTTACCTAATAAATTTGGTAGTATCAAAAAAAGTCCGTACCTTTGCAGTCGAAATTACCTAAAGCATCAGTCGAGTATCCAACTTATTCTCTACGAACAAGGTCAAAAACACCGGATGCAATGGGAATCGAAACGGGATTTTTTTAGAATCCTCAATGCAAACTACTAAACTACCATCCTATGCCAAAAGATTGGATAGAAACTCCGGACGGACTCTTTGCTTACCCCTACAAGCGGGCAGCTATTGCCACCGACAATGTAGTGTTCGGCTTCGACGGAACAGAATTAAATATATTGCTTGTCGAGCGCAACGAACGCACCGAGATAGGCAAGCTGGCTTTGCCGGGCGGATTTCTCAGAATGAATGAGACCGTCGAAGGCTGTGCGGCTCGTGAGCTGCGAGAAGAAACCGGTATCTCTAATGCCTATTCCGACTTTTTCGGTGTATTCTCCGCCTTAGACCGTGACCCCGATCAACGGGTCATTAGTATCGCCTTCTATGCCCTTGTACCTACCTGCGAAGTGGTCGGTGGTTCGGATGCACGGCGTGCGGTATGGGTTCCGCTCAGAGACCTGCCCGCTTTGGCATTTGACCACAACGAGATTGTAGCCCATGCCATTCAACGCCTCCGAGAGGATGTTGTTTTCCGACCGGTCGGCTACGAGCTGTTGCCCGAAAAGTTCACACTCCCGCAACTGCAACGCCTGTACGAATGCATTTTAGGGCTTACTACGCCAATGGACCGTGCCAATTTCTCCAAGAAGATACTCAAGTCCGGTATTCTTATCGAAACCGGTGAAACGGAGCAAGCTTCCGGACACCGAGGTGGGAACTACTATCGGTTCAATAAGGAAGCCTACGATCGCTTCAAAGAAGACCGCTCCTTCAAGCTCGAATTCTAATTGCCATTCTACCTAACCTAACTATATGCGCTCCCTACTCTATTGCCATTAAACCCAACCTATAAACCAATCTAAACCTTACTATCTATGCCGACCGAACCTTACTATGAAAATTCACCTACACCCAAAACAACAACTATGACATTACTAAACAAACTAAAACAACGCGTTCATCATTCCGGAACGACTAATTCTAAAACAACTAATTCTTCAACAACTATGAAAACTAATCCATTCAACAACGCAAAAACGCGAATCTACAATCTGATTGTATTGGACAAAAGCGGTAGTATGAGCAGTATTCAAGAGGCTGCTTATCAAGGCTGCAACGAGGTACTGAGTGGCATACGAGCCGCTGCCGAGAAGAACGCCGCAGACCAGGAGCAATTTGTGTCGCTTCTGCTCTTCGACACCGAATCTATGCCTTACATCTATCGTTGCACCCCGGCGGCACAAGTGGTCAATCTTACCCAAGAGCAATATCAGCCCTGTGCTTGCACTCCGCTTTTAGATGCCCTGGGCATGAGTCTTACCGAGTTAGAGCAGGAAGTCAATCGCTACGACGACGCCGTCGGAATGGTTACCATCATCACCGATGGTTACGAAAATGCCTCTCATGAGTACAACTACAAGCACATTCACGCCCTTATTGACCATCTCAAGAAGAAAGGTTGGAACTTTGCCTTCATGGGTGCCAATCAAGACATTCACCAAGTCTGCAACCAGTTGAGTATCAATATCGAGAACGCCATATCCTTTTCGTTCGACGATGCCGGTATGCGTGATTCGTGGCATCGTGACCGCGAGGCCAAAGAGCGATACTACACACGCATGCGTGAGTCCCGAACCCATACCCGCAACATGAGCCGTGAGGAACGCGAGGTTTTCTATAGCCAAGCCAATAGTGCCTCCCCTTATTTTGAAAAAGATGAGCCGCAACGCCGTATCACTCCCAAATGGATAAGCAGCCTCAAGGACAACGAGATATTCGTCTTTGGAAGCAATGCAGAGGGACACCATGGCGGTGGAGCAGCAGCTGCTGCTATGCACAATTTCGGCGCTATATGGGGACAAGGCGAAGGGCTGCAAGGCCATAGTTATGCCATCCCGACCATGGGTACACTCGATGAGATGCGTGCTGCCGTCGAGCGTTTCATTGCTTTTGCCCGTCAGCATCAGGAACTCACTTTTTTGGTCACTCCCATTGGTTGCGGTATAGCCGGCCATCAGCCCTGCGATATTGCCCCTTTGTTCCGGGGTGCGGTAAGCCTTGACAATGTATTTATTCCTGCCATTTTTTGGAACTACCTTGCATAAGTCAATACCAATAGGATGTCAAATACCATAGACTCCATTTGCCATACCACTAAATCAACTATGTACAACCCGACGATGGGTATAGGCGTATCCGCACATACCCATCGTCCTAAAAACCACTATTCACTATGTTAGGAGCAATTATTGGCGACATCGTAGGCAGTATCTACGAGTTTGACAACATTCATACCACCGACTTCCCATTTTTAGGGAAATACAACCACTTTACCGACGATACGGTTATGACTATGGCAGTGGCCGAATGGCTGCTCACCGACCCCGAGCGTACCGAGGAAAAGCTCACCGACTGCTTGGTGCGTTGGGGACAGCGTTTCCCCGATGCGGGCTATGGTGGAGCATTCCGAGTATGGCTTTTCCACCCCGAAGACCTGCATACCTATCGAGATACCGACTCTCGTTGCTCACAGCCGGATCCGCTCTCTCGCCTGCTCGAAGAGGTGCGCCGACAGTACCGCAAGGACAACGGACTTCCCGATGAACATCCTACCTCTGGTGGGCGACGCCCCTACAATTCGTATGGTAATGGGTCTGCCATGCGTGTGGCAGCCTGCGGTTGGGTAGCACAATCGTTGGACGAGGCATTAGACCTTGCCGAGCGTTCTGCCGAAGTGACGCACAACCATCGCGAAGGCATATTGGGTGCGCAAGCCGTGGCTGCAGCCATCTACCTTTTCCGCCAACACGCCACCAAGAACGAGGTGAAAGAATATCTCTCACATGGGTTCGGCTACAATCAGCTTGACGCCACTTGCGACCAACTGCGCCCCGCCCGTTTCGATGAGTCTTGCCATAGTACCATCCCACTCGCCTTTGCTGCCTTGATGGATAGCACCGACTTCGAGTCTGCTATACGCCTTGCCGTGTCCTTAGGCGGCGATACCGATACCATTGCATGTATCACGGGTGCCATGGCAGAGCCGCTATACGGCATTCCCAACACCATACAGCGTGCTATACTCCCTTACTTGAATAGCGATTTCCTTCCTATAATTAGTGCCATTCGTAAGAATAAGATAGACGATCCCTATAATTTACAGCGCTTCATCAGTGCCCAAGAAGGAATCTATCCAACGGCCTTGCAGGAAATGATCGATGGCCGGAAAAGAACGCATTGGATGTGGTTTATATTCCCGCAAGCTAAGGGATTAGGTCATTCTAAGATGAGTCAGTTTTATGCCATCTCATCATTAGCCGAAGCCAAAGCCTACCTTGCCCACCCTGTGTTGGGTACTCGTCTCAAGGAAATAACACTCGAAGTTCTCAGGCACAGCGACCTTGGCACCCATAATGCAACGACTGCGTACGATATATTTGGTCGTATTGATCGACAAAAGTTTCAGTCTTGTATGACTCTATTTGACCTTGTAGACCCATCGGATATGTTCAGAACGGCTTTAGACTATTTTTTCCATGGTCATTCCGATCAAAATACAATCAACAAAATGAAGAAGTAACAAATACCATATTCCCCAACATATTCAACTGACCAGTATATTTGTCCATTGCCAATTCAGCAATTTGTTGTACCTTTGTGGCGTTTTTTCCGAGCAGAAATGAATCGCCGCATACTACAGTTAGCCGTTCCAAGCATTCTTGCCAATATCACTATTCCTCTTGTTGGGTTAGTCGATACGGCTATCGTAGGACATTTCTCCGATGTCAGTGCTATAGGTGGTATCGCCATCGGCACCATGTTGTTCGACCTGCTCTATTGGAATTTTGGTTTTCTGCGAGTTGGAACTTCCGGTTTGACGGCCCAGGCCTTTGGTCGTCACGACCCGACTGAGTGTCAGCGCATCCTGCTCCAAAGCACCGGAATTGCCGTTCTCGGAGCGCTTTTTATTTGGGCTATTCAGTGGTTGTTCATCACGGTCGCTTTTGCCTGTATTCCCTGTTCGCCTGCGGTGGCTGCCTTTGCCAAACAGTACTTCTATGTGCGTATATGGGCAGCCCCTGCCACGCTGTCTTTGTTAGCGCTCAAAGGATGGTTCATCGGTATGCAGGACACTGTTAGCCCTATGGCAACCGACCTTATGGTCAATTTGGTGAATATCCTTGCCAGCTATAGTTTGGTGGTTTATACATCCATTGGTCCTATAGGTGTTGCCTACGGCACGCTCATTGCACAGTATTCTGGGCTTCTGTTGGCGCTCCTTATCTTAGCCGTTCGGTATCGTCTTTTCAGTTCCGCCACTCGAGAGCTATTTGCCCATCTTGGGCAGGGTATGCGCCATCTGTTAGTGCTCAATGGCAATATCTTTGTGCGTTATCTTTGCGTCATGGTCATCAATGTCGGCTTCACCTCTTTGGCATCCAAATATGGTGACACCGAGTTGGCAGTATCTGCCATTATGATGAAGTTGTTTATGCTTTTCTCCTATTTCACCGATGGCTTTGCGTATGCCGGCGAGGCGCTTGTCGGGCGTTATATCGGGGAGCAGCGCAGCCGTGAGCTGAACCGGTCAATACAGATTCTCTTTCTGTGGTCTATCGGATTAGGCATAGTCTTTTCCGCGCTCTATGCCGTAGCGGGAACACCTTGTTTCCGGCTCATGACCAACGAGACAGCGGTTATCGACCTATCCAGCCATTTTGCGGGTTGGTTGATTGCCATGCCGCTTTTTTCTGCTGCAGCCTATATGTGGGATGGCATTTATGCCGGTGCCACGGCTGGCAGAGAAATGCGAAATGGTATGATTTTTGCGGCCATCTCGTTTGTCATTGGCTATGCTGCCACATTCCGTTTTTGTGGCATACATGCCATCTACATTGGTTTTTTTGCCCATTTAATCGCCCGTGTAGTATATCTTACTCTAAATTGGCATTGTGTCTATGATAGAGAAATTAGTAAATCGTAAATGGAAAGTGCTCAAGAGTGAGTCCATTCTCAATCTTGGGCAATGGCTCAATGTCCGTCAGGAGACGGTCGAATTGCCCAATGGTACCCAAATACCCACTTGGTTTGTTTTGGAGTTCCCCAGTTGGATCAATGTCATAGCCATCACCAAGGATGGGCAAATGGTCATGGAGGATCAGTATCGCCATGCTTTAGGCGAGACCCACTACGAGTTGGTGGCAGGTGTTGTCGATGCGGGCGAAACGCCTCTGCATGCAGCACAGCGTGAGTTGAGTGAGGAGACCGGTTACGAGGGAGGCGAGTGGCAGTTGTATATGACTCTTTCGCCCAACCCTACCAACCATAACAATCTCAGTTACACTTTCCTGGCAACCGGAGTCGAAAAGGTACGCGAGCAACACCAAGAGCCTACCGAAGATATTCATGTACATATACTCTCTAAGGCGGAAGTACACGAGTTGCTCGAGAGTGACGAGATTGTCCAAGCGCTCCATGCCGCTCCTTTGTGGAAATATTTTGCACAACATCCCCTTTGAAACGCTATCGATACATAGTATATAGTTTGTGCCTGCTGCTTTGCAGTGTAGCTTTCCGTGTGGCGACCTATCCCGTTGCGTCGGCGTCTTGCCCCACGCCTGCTTGTACACTTACAAGCGACAGCGGCGAGTCTGCAGAGACGCTCGACTGCGCCGATAGTGTCCGTTCGTTTGCTCTGTCCGGTTTTTCTCCCTGTCAGTCTGCCAATTGGTTTCGCACGCAGCGTGAGAATAGTTCCCGAACATTGCAGGATGGATTTCAGTCGCGAGTAGTTCCTTCTCATGCCCTTTTGGCCGCCATCGAGACGGCATCAACCCATATTCTTAATACGCACCTGTCTTTTGCCGAGGCGTTGGTTGTCGGCCTATCCGCAGAGGATATTGCGTTCCCATTCCATAGTTTCTGGTAGAGTGTTTTTTTACCGACCGCTGTCGGTCATCGGCAGTGCGCACCTATTTTCGGCAATGCATTTCAATACATTGCCTCGTTTTGGTAATATTATACACTCTTATATACACTTATACTATGGATACTTCCATTGTTATTCTTACGCTTGTTTTTCTGGCGATATTTGTCGTACCGTTCATCATTGTCAGCTTTGTGAATCGACGCAAAGCACGCAAACAACACATCGAAAAATCCGAAACAGCTCCCGAAAACAAGCCAAAATCCGACACGATATAATTATAATCCTATCGGAGCCTAATTAGGTAAATCAATCATTAAACAATAGATAGAAGAGGCGATGTCTACCCCATTAGACCGCCTCTTTTTTTGTGCCTTGATTTCTACTTGCAACCGAGTTGCAGCCCAAACACTCTACCTTTGCAGCCGAAAAACAAAACTTTCCCTATTATGGAAAAAGAGACTCGCACTATTCTTACGAAGATTATCATTGCGGCGGTGCTATTGGTAGCGTGCGTCGTGGTGGAGCATACCTGCTCTTGGGCTACTTGGCAACTGCTGCTTATCTACCTGGTACCATACCTCATTGTCGGCTTCGATACGCTCCACGAGGCGGCAGAGAACATTCTGCACGGCGAAGTCTTCGATGAGGACTTCTTGATGTCCATTGCCACACTCGGCGCACTCGCCATCGGCTTCTTCCCCGAGTGTGACAATCAGTTCCCCGAAGCCGTCTTTGTCATGCTGTTCTTCCAAGTGGGCGAACTATTCGAGACCATCGCCGAAGGCAAAAGCCGCCGTTCTATCTCGTCGCTGATGAATATCCGCCCCGA
>CAVKVE010000009.1:23749-36773 GCA_963659655.1 Bacteroidaceae bacterium
TTCCAAGTCAGTCTGGTGCACCCGCACGAAATCACCGAAACCGAGTTGCTGCACTTAGCGGCGCATGTAGAGCGGTATAGCAACCACCCCATTGCCATTTCCTTGCGGCAGGCGTACCCCAACGAGGCAGACGACTGCACGGTGGAGGAGGCGGAAGAGATAGCGGGGCAAGGCGTGCGGGCAAAGGTCAACGGCAAGCTGGTCTGTGTAGGCAACGGCAAGATGATGACCGCTATCGGCGCCGATTGGCACGAGTGTTCCCAACAGGCACAAGGCACCACGATTCATGTGGCTATCGAGGGGCGGTATGCCGGACATATCGTCATCTCCGATCAACTCAAGCCCGACGCCAAGGCTGCCATTGAGGCACTGCATGGCGCAGGCGTTCGCCGTACCGTCATGCTGACGGGCGACCACAAGGCGGTTGCCGACTATGTAGCGAAGACAATAGGCATAGACGAATACCACGCCGAACTGCTGCCGCAAGAAAAAGTCAGCCGTTTGGAGCAGTTGCTCGCCGACAAACCCAAGAGCAAGACGCTTGCGTTTGTGGGCGACGGTATCAACGATGCCCCCGTGTTGGCGCGTGCGGACATCGGTATCGCCATGGGGGCGTTGGGTTCCGACGCCGCAATCGAGGCCGCCGATGTGGTGCTGATGGACGACTGCCCGAGCAAGATTGCCACCGCCATCCGTATCGCCCGCAAGACCCTCCGTATCGCCAACGAGAATGTCTATTTCTCTATCCTAATCAAGGTATTGGTGCTTATTCTCGCTGCCTTCGGCATTGCGAATATGTGGCTTGCCGTACTTGCCGATGTCGGCGTTACGGTGCTCGCCGTGCTGAATGCTATGCGAACGCTGCATTAGTCAACTCTTTTATCCCTCTTGTTCCCATACATCGGAGATTACAATACAAAAAAGACCGATAGACATAGTCCATCGGTCTTTTTGGATATCTATTTCCGTTATAGTATCTCCTTGAGTATCTCGCTCACGGTAGGGTGCGGGAATACCACCTGCTCCATTTCGCTCACGGTATAGCCCATCCGCACGGCAAACGAGGCTGCCGCGATAAACTCCGAACACGGGTTGCCCACACAATGTACGCCCAAGATTGTTTGATTACGGCGGTCGATTATCATCTTGCATAGCCCCATTTCGCCCTCGTTCTCTGCCACAAAGCGCCCCGAATAGGTCATGGGCAGCCGACGCACTTCGTATAGTTCCTGCACCGCCTCGGCGCTCTTGCCCTCCATATCTTGATAGAACTGACTTACCTCACGCTCCGACATACCCACCGATGCTATTTCGGGATTGGTATAGACCACACTCGGAATGGCGTTGTATGCTATGCGCTGCAGCGGCAGTTGTTTGAGCATACGCCCTACTGCCACTTCCGCCTGTCGGCTTGCCACATGCGCCAGCATTATCTTGCCCGTCACATCGCCCGCCGCATACACATTGCGCAGGTTGGTCTTCATAAAGTCGTCTACCACAATACCGCCTCGGTAGAGTTCAATGTCGTTGAGCACCTCCAGCCCCTGCAGGTTAGCACGCCGTCCGACGGAAACCAAAATATGCTCTGCCTCGTAGTCGCCCTGCGTAGTCAGCACCTTATTGCCCTGTATCTCTGTCACTTTCGTGTCGGTCAGTATGCGTATGCCTGCCTTGCAGTACTTATCGAGCAGCACCGACACCACCTCTTGGTCCAGATTCGGCAGGATAGTCGGCATAGCCTCTATCACTGTCACCTCTACGCCCAACTCATGATAGAGTGTGGCGAACTCCATACCGATGACGCCACCGCCCACTATCACAATCGATTGGGGCAGTTGTGTTGCAGCCAGGGCATCCGTCGAGTCCCATACGGCAGCATTGTCTTTCAGTCCCGGAATAGGCGGCACAAAGTTCGATGAGCCGGTGCAGATAAGCAGGTTGTCCGCCGTATATTGCTCCTCGCCGCAGGCAATCACCACTTGATCGTCCGTGCGGCTGACTACCGAAGCCAAGCCGTTGACCACCGTGCAATGCTCATTGTTCAGCCGCTGGCGTATCCCTGCCACCAATTTGCGCACCACTTTCGTCTTGCGTTGGCATATCTTAGCATAGTCGAACGACACATTCTCTGCTGTCACGCCATACTTCGCTGCATTCTGTGCGTTATAGTATTGTTTGGCACTGTAGAGCAAGGCTTTGGTCGGAATACACCCGACATTGAGACAAGTGCCACCCAGCGTCGATTGCTCGAATAGCACCACATCTTTGCCGGCCTTAGAGGCTTTCTCCGCAGCCGTATACCCGGCAGGCCCACCACCGATAATGGCTAAAAAGTAGTTGTTCATCGTATTTGAGATTAGGAATTAGTCATGCAACTTGTTGCGCATATAGTATTGGCGCACAAAAGTGAAATAGAACAGTACACCCAGCGCATAGAGTATCACGCCGCCCCAGAACGCCCAGTGATAGCCGAAGTGTTCCGCCAACATACCGCCGAGCAGCATACCGGCTCCCATACCCAAGTCCCACGAGGTAAGCAGTGTCGAGTTCGCTGTTCCTCGTTGGCTGTGCGGTGCCATATTGATAAATATCATTTGGAATGCCGGCCACAAGTGTCCATTGCCGAGTCCGATTACCAGCGGTGCCAAATAATACCCGATCGGGTTATGCACCGCCGCAAAAATAGCAAAACCGCTGATCGACACCACAATACCGAGCGATGCATTGCGCACTATCAGACCCTTGCGGAGCGACCGGCTACCCGTCAGTCGTGATACAATCAGACCGATGGCAAATAGCGTAAAGAACAAGCCTGTACCGCCCGTGATACCTAACTCATCCCGCCCGTAGATAGCCACATAAGTCGAAACCACACTATAGGCAAACGCCACAGTGAATATCACCAAGAACGGTGCCCACCCTTTCAGCATCAAGAATCGGTCGAGCGAGATGGGCTGCTTGTCAATTTCCAAGACCCGCTCCCGCACATGAATCGTACTGACTACGATTATTCCCAGCACCGAGCATATCAGTGCCAGCCAGAACAACATTTCATAACTCTCGTACTTGGCGAAGAGGAACATGGCAATACCCGGACTGATAGCCGTGGCTATATTGTTGCTCAGTCCGTAGTACCCTATTCCCTCCGCACGCCGTGAGGACGGCAGCACATCTATCGCCACCGTCGATAGCGACACACCTGTTGCCCCGAAAGGCGCACCGTGCAGCATACGAAATATGGCAAAAGTGGTCAGGCTGCCGGCTATCAGATAGCCCCCGAAAAACGCCGCCGTCAGAAAATAGAATATCAGCAGCATCATCTTGCGGGGAAAACTGTCCACGAAGAACCCGCTGAACGGACGGATACAGAGTGCCGCCAACGCATAGCCCGACAGCACCAAACCTATCACCTGTTTGTCTGCTCCGTAGGTATCGCTCAGATACAGCGGCAGCAGTGGTGTCAACAACATAAAAGCAAAGTACATCAGGAAGTTACCCGTCCATACTTTGATATAATTCACATTCCAGAGTTTCTCTTTCGTCTGTTCTTCCATATACCTATTCTTTCTATATCTTATCGAGAATGGCTTATTTCCTATTCGTAAATAAAGTCGAAAAAAGCAGCCCCCATTATTTACAAGTCGTCAAGAATATCCGCACCGCATCGCTCACTAATTCCACGCAAGGGCGTTTTTGGTAGTATTCCGCCGTGCGGGCAGCAGGTTTGGGGTCTTGCGGTTGGGGCGCAATGCCTAATAGTTCCGAGCAGATAATACTGCCGTTCTCCTGCTTGAATTTAGCCGCCAAGTCTTGCACCAAGGCATAGTTCTGCATTTTCCCCTCGTGGTCGCCGGGCGTGGCACTTCCGTTCTCCAATCCTGCGAGCAGGAACATTCCGCACGCAGCCCCACAAGTCTGCCGCATACGCCCTATACCTCCACCGAACGAAGCCGCCAGCCGTAGTGCCAGTGCCTCATCCGTTATGCCATACAGGTCAGCACACGCCACAAAAACCGATTGGGAGCAGTTGTACCCCTCCTTGAATAGCGTTTTGGCATGTTCCTGCCGCTGCTGTATATCTTGCTCTGTCATAGTGTAAAAGTGTATCGAAAACGAGAGTGCAAAGTTACGCTAAATATGCCAAATATGCAAACGGATTTGCATAACCAAAGAAAATGCTGTACTTTTGTGCAATCAATATAGCAAAACCAGTATGACCCGATATACCTTTGCCAAAATTGCCCGTTTCCTGCTCCATTTGCACTACGATGTGCACCTTTCCGGAATGGAATATATGCAGGACGGACGCACTCACCTTGTTCTCCCGAACCATACTTCGTATTCCGACCCGCTGATACTCTTTTCCGAGTGCGGCAATTTGGCGCTCAGCCCTATGTCGGACGAGCGTTTTTTCCGCAATCCCATTACCCGCCGTGTGCTGCAGTTGGCTGACGCTATCCCTGTGCCCGATTTGGAGAGAACCACCAATCGCAGTGAGGGTGCTACTATCGCAAGCGGGCTCAGCCGTATTGCCATCGACTCGTTGGCAGCAGGACGAGAGATGGTATTCTACCCCTCGGGGCATATCAAGACCGTGGATCGTGAGGTGATAGGCAATCGTCGTTTGGCGTATGAGGTATGCCGTGAGTTGCCGGAGAATGTAGAGGTCATTTTGGTTCGTATGCGAGGATTAGAGTATGGTTTTTGGAGCAAATTGCGCCCCATTCGTCCCCGTCTGCGCCGTACTGTCACGATTCATTTCGAGCCGATGACTGCTCAAGTTTGCGAGTGGGCAACTACCCTCTCCCGCCGCGAGTTCAACCAGCAATTGGAGAATTGGTACAATCAAGACTAAACGGAAATGCAATACCTTCTATTCGATGACATGACGCAGTGCACCGCCTCAGAGGTAGAACACCTCTTGCCTTTGGTGTCCGAGCAGCGTCGTGAACAGGCTCTGCGCTACACTTCCTTACGGCATCAATACACCTGTCTGAAATCCTATTGTATGCTTCTCGAGTTGCTCCATACCACGGCTCCGCTTACCTTCTTTTACAACAAGTATGGTCGGCCTTCCCTTCCGGGCTTTCCCCATTTTTCTATCTCGCATTGTCCTGCTGCCATTGCAGTTGTTGTTAGCGAACAGCCTATCGGGATTGATATAGAGTGCATTCGCCATGCAAAACCGGCACTTATCAAGCGAACCATGAATGCAAAGGAACAAGCTATCATTGCACAATCCGCTTGTCCGGACGAAGCATTTATACGCTTCTGGACACAGAAGGAAGCTGTGGCTAAGCTACGAGGCACCGGACTTATCTCCGACATACCTTCCTTGCTTGATACAGCACAGGATATCCTTCTCTCTACACAAACAAATACGGAAAAAAATTATGTTTGGAGTATTGCTGCCTATCCAGAAAATCTCTAAAAACGCTTCGACAGCCAGCACAACCAAAATAGTAATGCCACCAGCGATATAGCAGCCGCAAAATAGCCAATATACCCAATGGACAGGTGCGTACAGATTCCACCGCCCAGTAGCGTACCGGTAGCAATTCCCAAATTAAATATACCTGATGAAATCGACATCGCCACAGGCGTTGCATCCGCATCGGTGTGCCGGATAATCTCATTTTGGAACGACACATTGTATGCCGTACAAGCCATACCCCATATTGCACAAACCAAAGCCACCCACAACCCTAAATGAGCCATCGGTGCCAATAGGGTCTGACAAACCAGAGAAAGTGTCAATACAATGGTCATAAACCAGAAAGGCTTCCGATCATAATACTTAGAGAACAGCCAACTTCCCACTATTCCGGCGCAACCGAACAACATCAATACCGTAGTTACTATATCTTTCGGCAGATGTGCCACTTGCAGCAAGAACGGCTCAATAAAACTATATCCCGTATAGTAAGCCGTAGCGAACAGCAAGGTCAATACAAATATTCCTACCAATAATGGATTACGCAGCAGCGCGGGCAGTTGCTTAACCGAGAATCCGCCATGCGAAGGCACTTGCGGCAGCGTAAAGATCAAGTACAGCAGGGCAACAAACGAGAAAGCCCCAATGCTCATAAAGGTCATTCTCCATCCCACATACAGACCGATCACTCGCCCAATCGGCATACCCAATATCATAGCTACCGATGTACCCGTAACAATCATGCTGAGTGCCAGCGGTTGTTTGTTTTTCGGGACTATGCTCACCGCCAGTGGCGACACGATCGACCAAAAGATGGCGTGCGTACAAGCCACTCCGATACGAGATGCCATCAGCCAATAGTATCCGGTCGATAGCGAGGAACAAACTTGGAACACAACGAATAGTGACATCAACCACAGCATCAATTTTCGGAGATTTATCTTCGATACCGCAATCATCAGTGGCAGCGACAGCAGCATTACCATCCACGCATACACCGAAATCAGCATACCTGCATGCGCTTCCGTGATTTGAAAATCTTGTGATATACTGGTCAGCAGAGCAATCGGAATAAATTCCGATGTGTTAAACACAAATGCGGCGCATGTCAGTCCAATCAGCGGCAGCCAATGCCGCCAAGTCATTGTTTCATTCATTTTCAAGCCAAACTAATACCTTATACCTTAATACCTTTATATCTTGATACCTTAATATCTTTATACTATCTAATCCCTTTTATCTATACACCTAATCCCTTATATCTATACACCTAATCCCTTATATCTATACACCTAATCCCTTATATCTAATACACAAAATCCATTTTATTCTTATTCCACCTTTTCAAAAAACGGGTGCAAAGGTAGCATATTTTGTAGAATTCCCGAACCACTCCCGAAGGAAAAATTACAAATTGCCACCTTTACTTTGCAACAAAATGCCTATTCTATTCTACAAAACGCACCTTTTATTTGGTGCTGTCAAACAAATGTAGTACTTTTGCGCCCCGAAATGAGATACCCATCTCCCATAGCGGTGGCTCAATCTCATCATAGTAGGCTCTTTTCCCATCGAATACCCCTACCAAGTCTGTTTTTTATTGCGGTACTATAACTCATTAAGGTACTATACATTGTGATTGGTTTCTTTATTATTTTGCTATTCCTTGTGATAGGGAATGTGCTTTCATGGCTGCTGGGCGGCATAGTCCCCGGCAGTGTCATCGGTATGTTGTTGCTATTCGTAGCGCTGTGTCTTAAGTGGGTCAAGCCCCACCAGATACGCCAGGCCGTTACCATTCTCACCGGCAACATGTCTTTCTTCTTTGTGCCTGCTATGGTAGGTATCATGGAGCAGTGGGGCATCATCCGTGTCCATTTGGCAGGTTGGTTGTCCGTGTTGGTTCTTTCCACGCTCGCCATCATGATTACCAGCGGTTGGACGCTACAGAGTATGGCGCGTATGTCACAACACTTCAAGCACAAGGAGGCAGCCCATGCATGATATTCTTTGTTCCATGCCAACGCTTTTGTTGCTCACTTTCGGCACCTATCTGCTCGGTGTATGGGCACAGCGCAAATCGGGAGTCAGTCTGCTGCACCCTTTTCTTATCTGTATCCCTATTTTGGTCACCTTGCTCTATTTCTTAGACATTCCTTACGACGACTATGCTCGTGCCAATCAGCCCATTTCGTTCCTGTTGGGTCCCAGTGTCGTTGCCTTGGCATTAGCCTTGTACGATGAATTGGAAACCATCAAGCGCAACGCCCTGCCTATTTTAGTGGCTGTGCTTGTGGGTGCTTTGGTGGGGGTCAGCAGTGTCTATTTCTCATGCAAGATGCTGCATTTAGAGGGGATGTGGGTGCGCTCGTTGGAGGCGAAATCCGTCACCACCCCTATTGCGATGGATGTCACCCATTCGCTCGGCGGCAACGAGTCGTTAGCAGCCATCTCCGTCATCATTACAGGCTTTGTCGGCTCGGTCGTAGGTCCCTTTGCGCTTCGCTTGTGCCATGTGACGCACCCGGTAGCCAAAGGTTTAGCCATGGGCTGCTCCGCACACGGTTTAGGCACCGCTAAGGCTCTCGAAATGGGAGCAGTCGAGGGAGCTATCAGCGGACTTTGTATCGCCTTGATGGGCGTTGCCACCGCTCTGCTGGTACCATTATTCAATATCATTTACCCAATATGGTAACCTCCCCTATCGTGTAGCCCCCACACACTTTGGTTCTATTCTCTCATCCCTACAAAGCAAAATGACTTTGTAGGGATTTTTGTATCTTGTCCTCCGATTTCACATTTTCTTCACACCTTCTACACAACTACGCAACAGAAACGCCCTACTTTTGCACCGAATTTCAAACAACAAGGTAATGAACAGAAGTGCAACGCTATTTTTGCTTCTCTTTTCTCTTGTAGGAGCAACTGCACCCACCCTCGCTGCCCACTCTCTTGCAGCGCAAAACTCCACCGCTGCCACGGCAGCACAAGCCTCTCTTTCCCAAACCACTCCCGAACCAACTTCCCCGTCACGCCCCATCGAGCGTGTCGGTATCGTTCTCGACGCCGAAACAGGTGAACCCCTTCTCGGTGCTGCCGTTCTTATCAGCGGCACCACCACCGGCACCACCACCGATTGGGATGGCATCTTCCGCCTCTCTGTGGCGCAGGGTAATCAACTCGAAATCAGCTATATTGGCTACAAAAGCAAGCAAATGCAAGTCAATGCGGGGCAGGACACGCTCCGCATTCTTCTTTCCTCCGATACCGAGGTGCTGCAGGAGGTCGCCGTTACCTCCAAGCGCCGCCAGAACACCGATATGAGCGTGCTGCAATCCACCAAGAACGCCCTCAGCGTCCAGACGGGTATCAGCAGCGAGCAGATTCAGCGTTCCCAAGACCGTGATGCCTCCGAGGTCATCCGCCGTGTGCCGGGTATCTCGCTCATCGACGACAAGTTTGTCATGGTGCGCGGTTTGTCACAGCGCTACAATCAGGTGTGGATTAATGGTGCCGCCGTGCCCAGTTCCGAAGCGGACTCCCGTGCTTTCTCCTTCGACCTGCTTCCTTCTTCGCAACTCGATAACCTGCTCATTATCAAGTCTCCCGCACCGGAGTACCCAGCCGACTATTCGGGCGGTATGGTGTTGGTGCAGACCAAGGATGTCCCCGAGTATAAGTCGTGGAGCGTCCAGTTGGGCGGTGCTATCAACGACCAAGCCCATTTCCGTTCTTTCTATCGTTCCAAGTCCTCTCCCACCGATTGGCTCGGCTTCGATAGCGGTATGCGCGGCTTACCCAACGGCATCCACTCCACTCTCACGGGTTATTCAGGTGTCGACAACAGCGTGTCCTTGACCGCCAATTCGTTCAACAACGATTGGACGGTCAAAAAGATTACCCCCGTCAGCGACCTCTCGCTCGGTTTCCACGGCAGCGAGAGTTGGACGCTCCCCCACGGACAATCCCTCTCCATGCTCCTCAGCGGCAACTACAGCCGTTCCTATAAGCACTACCGCGATATGCTCAACTGCCTCTATGGTGCCTACGACGAAGCGCAGCACCGCAGTTCCTATCTCCGTCAATCCACGGACGACCAGCAGACCATCCACACCCGCCTCGGCGTGATGTTCAACTTGAGTTATGCCCGTCGTGCCGGCAAGGACCGCATCGAACTGAAGAACATTTTCAATCAGTTAGGGCGTGAGCGTTATACCACCCGTGTGGGTATCTCGGCGCAGAACGATGCCGAGGAGCAGGCGGAGTACAACTACCAGAGCCGCACCACCTATTCGGGGCAACTCACGGGTCGCCATTTGTTCCTCGACGACGACATCGAGTTCCGTTGGAACGGCGGCTATGCTTACTCCAATCGCAACCAGCCCGACCGTCGCCGCTACTTGCGCAACGATGCCCTCGAGGACGGCGTGCTGCAGCTCTCTTCGTCCAACGATATTTCCCGCGAATACACCTATCTTTCCGAGCATATCGGTTCGCTCTCGTTAGACTATTCCGAGACCTTCCATTGGGGTTGGTTTGAGCCGCAGTTGAAGGCAGGTTTCTATGGCGAGTACCGCAGCCGTTCCTATTCCGCCCGCACCTTCTATTACAACTGGAATCAGGCGTCCAACACGCTCCCGACCGGGTTCCGTCAGTTGGATATCCCGACCGAACTGATGCAGGAGGAGAACTATGGTATCGACCGTCTTTTCCTCCTCGAGCAGGTCAAGTGGCGCAACAATTACGAGGGTCGCAACACCCTTTTGGCGGGCTATGTAGGCTTCAATATGCCGTTCGGGCCGGTCAATCTCTATACCGGTGTGCGCTACGAGTACAACGATATGGAACTCATCCGCAACACCCGTGACCGTGAGTATTCTCCCCGTTCGAGCCACTATCGCACCTCCGATTTCTTCCCCTCTGCCAATCTTACGTATCGTATCAACGACCGCCACTACCTCCGTGCGTCGTATGGTATGTCCATCAATCGTCCCGAGTTCCGTGAGGTCTCGCCGTCGGTTTACTACGATTTCGACCTTGCGTCCAATGTGCAGGGCAATATCGACCTTCAGTCCTGCCGTATTCAGAACTGCGACTTGCGCTACGGGTACTACCCCAAGGGCGGTAAGGGCGAGATTGTTTCCGTGGCAGCCTTCTATAAGCATTTCCGCCACCCTATCGAGTGGACCTACACCGTCACGGGCGGTACCGACCTCACCTATAGTTACCAGAATGCCGACCGTGCCTATAGTTATGGTGTGGAGTTGGACATCCGTAAGGACTTGTCTTTCATGGGCATGCGCGGTTTTCAGTTCACTTTCAACGGTGCGCTCATTCAGAGTCGTGTGCAGTTCCCGGAGGGTTCGCGTGAGACCACCCGTCCCATGCAGGGGCAGTCGCCGTACCTCATCAATACGGGTCTTTTCTACGCCCACGAGCGTACGGGTTGGAGTTGCTCGGTGCTGTACAACCGCATCGGCAAGCGCCTTATCGGTGTCGGTCGCAGCGTGGGTCTGTCTGGCAGCGACGATGCCGTCACCATTCCGGACTCCTACGAGATGCCGCGCGATATGCTCGACCTCAACTTGAGCAAGTCCTTTGGCGAGCATTGGACGATACGCTTCTCGGCGCGTGATGTCATTGGCGAAAAGATTGTCTATCAGCAGATTGCCACCACCACTTTGTCGGATGGCACCACGGAGAAAATCAAGCAGGTTACCCGTTCCTATCGCCCGGGTCGTACTTTCACCCTCTCGGTTACATGGAAACTCTAACCCCCGCAACCATTTACCCATTTACCCATTTACAAATTTATATAAAAAAGGGGTGTTCTATTTTCCATTAGCGACTAATCTCGGACGTATCGCCCTACCATTACCCTACCATTATACGCTTTTGTAAGGCTTATATATGCCTCATAATGTTCTAAAACACCACTCTTTTATAATCAATCTTAACAACACAGTTATGCAAACCAGCATACACAATTCAAACAAAAACAACCAAGGTATGAAAAAGAAATTTTTCCAAGCCACGGTGCTTTGCACCCTTTTCGCAGCCGTTCTTTCCGGCTGCAAGTCCGGAACCAACGAACCGACCGACCCCGACCACAATGCGCGTGAGGTCGATGGTTTGATTGCAGACGACAACCTCTTGTACGACAACAACACGCTCGGCAACGGCGATGATGAGTTCATCTTCACGGGCAAACAGACCCTTCGTAAGGGCACTTACCTGCTCAAGGGTTGGATTTATGTTGCAGACGGAGCCGAACTGACCATTGAGCCGGGTACGGTCATCAAGGGCGACAAGGAGACCAAGGCTGCGCTTATCATCGAGCGTGGCGGTAAACTCTACGCACAGGGTACGGCTACCGAACCTATCGTCTTCACCAGTGCCCAAGCCGTAGGTCAACGCCGTCCGGGCGATTGGGGCGGACTGATTCTCTGCGGTCGTGCCAACAACAACCAGACCGAGCAGCAGATTGAGGGTGGTCCCCGTTCTAAGCACGGTGGCAACGACAACGAGGACTGCTCGGGTGTCATTTCCTATGTCCGTGTCGAGTTCGCAGGCTTTCCTTTCCAGACCGACAAGGAGATTAACGGTATCACTTTCGGTTCTATCGGTAGCAAGACCAAGGTCGACCACTTGCAGGTAAGTTACAGCAACGACGACTCGTACGAGTGGTTTGGTGGCACGGTCAATTGCCAATACCTCGTGGCATATCACGGTTGGGACGACGATTTCGATACCGACAATGGTTTCTCGGGTCATGTACAGTTCGGTTTGGCAGTCCGCAATTCCCGCATTGCCGATGTCAGCCAATCCAATGGTTTTGAGTCGGATAACTGCGCCGATGGTGCGTCTGTATCGCCGTATACTTCTTGTATTTTCTCCAACATGACATTCATTGGTCCTAAGACCGATGTACAGTTTGTCAACACGGCAGAGTATATCGATGGTGGCGATGTTTATCCCAATAACAACTCTTCGCTCGGTCGTTTCCAAGCCGCTATGCAGATACGCCGCAATTCGCACCTCAATTGCTTCAACTCGCTCGTTATCGGTTGGCCTATCGGTGTCATGATTGACAGCGAGAAAGGTGATTGCAAGAAAGCCGCCGAGGATGGTATTATCAAGGTGCAGAATGTATGGCTTGCCAACTACGACATCATTGGTTCGGATATGAACAAGCAGTACAAGGACTCGCTCGTTACGGACTATAAGAACAAGACTTTCGACCCGACGGCAGCTCATTCGTTCTCTACCACATGGTTCATGTCGCAGAAGGGCAGCAAGACCATCGAGACAGCCGATTTGAAGATGGAGTCGAATATGTATATGCCGACCGCATCGAGCCCTGTTCTTACGGCAGCCGACTTCACAGACGCTACGATAGCAGCTGCTATTGCCAATACGGCATCGAGTCTTGAGCCGATGAAGCAGGTATCTTATATCGGTGCTTTCTCTGCCAACGACAATTGGATGGAAGGTTGGACGAACTTCGATCCCCAAAACACCGTATACTAAAAAACTATACGGGAACAGTTCAACTACATTCCACTGAAAATTCCCAGCGCCCTCGCACAG
>CAVKVE010000009.1:37115-39124 GCA_963659655.1 Bacteroidaceae bacterium
CAATCCCTACTTCTTCGCATAGTATCTGTCATCATGGCTATACTATCCATCCCTACGCTATCCGGTACTGCAAAACTATCTATCTTTCTCAATACACTATCCCCAATTGCCGGCGCAATACTACCACGCTCCCCAAAATACACACTATCCCTTTCTATTACCACGCTATCTTTCTCCGCCTCACGCTGTAATGCGGGCAAATATCGCTTTCGTACAAACGCCTCTATCTCAGGGAAATAGGGTTCAAAGGTTTCTTTTCGTGTATAATGCAAGAAGTCATGCATACAACGCAGGTAGCAGGGAATATGGGTGGCGTAGGTCGAATCATGAGTTACACACAGCGGCATTACAATCAGTACGGGGTAAATTATGCTATCCGTTATCAAACTATCAGCCAATGCACTGATGCGGGCTTTTTTTTCCCATGCGTATTGGTTTCCGTGTATTCCGTGCAGCAGGTAGAGCACCGGATAGACCGAATCGGGCGAGTAATCAGGCGGTGTATATACCGTCATATATAGTGGTATAGAGTCGTGCGCCTCTATCCGTATCGTATCCGTATGTGCCTCTACACCTATCGTTAGCATCAGCCCCAGTATAGAGACGCCTATTGCTTTTGTCCATTTCATACCTTATCTCAACTTACCTATTACAATTAACCAATTATCCCGCAAAGTTACCAAGAAACTCCTACCCCACCAAATTTTCCCCGCTGAATATGAATATCCGTCCCCATTACCCCAAAATCCGTACACTATAGCCCTATTCGAACCCACCTATTTCCTGCTCTCCCCCTATCATCAACGACAGAGGCTACCCCATTCGGAGTAGCCTCTGTTCCATTTCTCTATCCTATCGCATTAGTGCCCTATATATTGCATATATGCAGGATAGTACTTATCCACGAGTTCCTTCTCGCCAAAGCGGTCGGCATTTTGCATCACATAGTTCAACACAGCACCCCAGTGTCCGAGGGTTGATTGAGCAGCCGAGCGTTGTTGGCGTGTCAGTTGTGCGCCCCATTGCAGGTATTCCACACCGGTTTGAGCCACCTTGTCCAACATAGCCACGCCTTTGTCGTGTTCACCTACCATGAGATACATCATACCCATCGAAGCCGAAGTGTAGTCGTACGAGATATTGTATTCGGGCAACATCTTCTCTGCATAGTCCAGCACATTAGTAGCGAGCGAGTCCTTGCCTTCCTTTATCAATGCCTCTGCCAATTGCGCAAACATCATACGGTGCGTGCGGCACATACGCATCAGATTCTCATCGATATAGATACCCGGATAGTTCATATTGCCATAGCAGAACTTGTTCATCATGTTGTCGTACATCACCTCGGTGTTCACACGCGGCTGTCCGTCTGCACTGCGTTCGGGCGTCAAGCGGTATGCCAAGCCCGTCAGTTCGAAGTACGGCTCCAGTCCGAGATAGTAGTCGTTGCCTACTGTCACGGCAAAGTAGATAGGACGCTGCCACTTGCTTTGGCTGACCATTTCCATAATCATCATCTCCGAGCGCGTGTAACGGCGAGCCGAACGGAAGGTAATACGCTCCGAGTCGGGCGTCAGCACATAGAGTTGGTTCGACGGCAGATAGTTCTCTCCGTCTTTCTTCGTTCGGGGATTGTCCGAGCGCAAGAACTCAAATGCCTTATCTACCGATATTGCCCCCAACTTATTGTCTACATAAGCCACCTCGTTCTTTCCGGGCATATAGTCCTTATATTCCCACGAGATAGGCAGTGCGGGCGATTCGTAGTACGGACGCTTCATCTGCGAGATATACCAGTCGGTCTGCAGGTAACTGAGGTTGCAGACACGCAGGTCGGTTCCCACTTCCTCCACTTCTTGGTTATACCACAGCGGGAAGGTATCGTTGTCGCCGTTAGAGAATATGATACCCTCTTTCTCACACGATTTCAGATAGTTGGCACCGAAGTCACGGCACGAGTAGCGGTGCGAGCGGTCGTGGTCATCCCAGTTCTGCGATGCCATTTGTGC
>CAVKVE010000010.1:0-1346 GCA_963659655.1 Bacteroidaceae bacterium
ATTAGGTTATCCGATATGTATCCACCGCATTATCAACAGAAAAGATGCCGCCATTGCAAAATAGCTTCTCAAAGTATAGCCGGTGAGTTCTTTGACGGACATAGGATGTTGCCATTTTCCTTTCTTTTCCCACACGGGATAGAGAAGCATCCATACAAAGCACAACACAATTAGCAGTAAGCCCCAAATAATACCTACCCACTCTATCGTATCCGGAATAGTTACAAACGGTTTAAGTGCCATACAGACTCCCTCTATACATAAGGTAGTGATGAAAAGCACCTTATCTTGGACAAAAAGCGTTCCGTCTTTCCGAATACACTCCCCGGTGCGCCACAACAACCCTCCTAACAGAAGAAAGACTATTAGCACCCATAGGACATTTGTGGCAGTCGGTCGAAAGGAATGCATCGGAAACAGCACATAAAAGACTGCTACCAACAACGCATTCTCCCGAAAACTATCCAAGAACTTATTTTCCTCTTTATTATCCATGGTCGTCTATACTTCCTATTTGAGGCTCTTATGCTCGCTACTTTATTGGACTATTTTGCAATTTGACTTATTCGAACTTAGGCGCAGAGCATGCCGATGCCCATACCGAGATAGTAAAGGACTACTACGGCAAAAGGCAGGATAACCAAGGTGGCAACAATGGTGCCGATAACCTTGATACGCTTCATCCATTTGAGATTGTTCCAACCGAAAGTGTGCAATGCAGACCAAACGCCATGGTTGAGGTGGAACCACAAAGCAACCAACCATACGAGATACAATGCGCAGTAGATCTGACCACTGACCGGCGTAGTGAACAATGCCTTGACATAAGCAGCACCGTTCTGCGGGTCGAATGCGCCCGTCTCGATGCCCGTCAACTCGGCAAACTGCATACGGAACCAGAAGTTGTAGAGGTGCAGTACGATGAAGCCTAGTACGCATATACCCAAAACGAGCATATTCTTCGACTCCCAATCTACTCCCTCCTGACGAGCCGTAACGGCATAACGGTCGTTACCACGCGCATGGCGGTTCTGAATCGTAAGGCAGATAGCATACACAAAGTGGATGAGGATAAGCAATGCCAACCCCAGCGTGCCGATAACTGCGTACCAATTCGCACCCAAGACGGAGCAAATCCAATTGTACGCGTCCTCGGAGAACACCAATGCCACATTCATGCAGCCGTGAAACAAAAGGAAAAATACCAGCGCCAAGCCCGTGATACTCATCACAAACTTACGGCCGATAGACGAATCTGTTAACCACATAGTCGTAATAAAATGTTTTTATTGAATAATTTAGTTATTTCGAAGGAATATTTTAGGGATTTCGAAGGAATGTTTTAG
>CAVKVE010000010.1:2012-11914 GCA_963659655.1 Bacteroidaceae bacterium
ACAACTGAAATTTAATTTATTACGACTATGTATATTTTTCTTACTATTCTAATCGTTATTGCAGCCATCCTGCTCACACTGCTGGTACTGGTGCAAAACAGCAAAGGCGGAGGACTCGCCTCCGGATTCGCAGGAGGTAACCAAGTGATGGGCGCACCCAAAACGGCCGACTTCCTCGAAAAAGCAACATGGACTATCATCGCCATCATCGTGGTACTGAGCATCGCTGCCGTTGGTTTCCAAAAAGGCCACGAGGCTACCAAGAGCACCAACGATAGCGCTATCAAGAGCCAAGTGGAAGACGCTGCCAGCGCACTGCAGACCTCGGCTCCCGCAGCAGACTTCGGCGCAGAAAACGCAACCGAAGAGGCTGAATAATCGATTCGGAACAAACATCAGCCCGCTTACCACAAGGTAGGCGGGCTGTTTTGTATTTGCGTCATTAGCGGAAAGATGTATCGCAATAGCAACCTATTGAAAAAATGCCCACGCATAGCCGAACAACACCCTATACGAGAGACAGCAGGGGGCAATACCGTCTCTACAAGCTAAAACAAGCGAATAACCGGCACAAAGCACGCATGGAGTGGTTAAAAACGGAAAAAGTGAGCAAAATGGGGATTTTTTACACCTTTCCGTCAATTTTTCCACACACATTCGGCGCATTCATAGTATTTTTGCACCCGTTTTATTAGCGACTGACTCTAATACCACGAAACGAGTGTAGTTGCTCTAATACCAACGCAAACAGACTGCAAAAACACATCTCCGAAACCAAACCACGGAAATGGATCCCTGCGGCAGAAATGTCACAGCCATTGCCCTGCGGATGTGTGCGAAAAAAAGCAGGGGGGGGGTGCAGCAAGAGGAGGGGATAGAAAAAAGAAATGCCCTGTGTATTTTTCTACGATGCAGACCCATCCGATAAGGAAGCAAAACGAGAAACGCGTATTGTGTTTTCTCAGAGCAGCCCCACAAAGCAGAATCGTTTGCGCGACAAAAAAAGCGAATAAACAACCCAACTACTAATACACAAAATTCAATAAACAAACTGTATGAAACTGAAATTCAGTGCGCTGCGTGCAACATTGGCTGCTGCCCTACTCCTGGTAGGTATGGGTCTTGAGGCACGAACAATAAGCGGAACCGTGAAAGACCCGACCGGCGAGACGATCATCTCCGCCTCGGTGGTAGTGAAAGGCACCACAGTGGGTACTGTAACGGATTTTGACGGAAATTACACATTGAACGTACCCGATGACGCCACCACATTGGTGTTCTCGTACATCGGCTACAAGACGCAAGAGATTGCCATCTCGAGCGATGTGATCAATGTAACCTTGAAAGAAGACAACGAAGTGCTGGAAGAAGTGGTCGTAACGGGCTACGGAACCACCAAGAAGCGTGACCTCGTGACCTCTGTGGCAAGCGTGGGCGCAGACCAAATCAAGGACATCCCCGTGGCATCGGCTGCGGAGGCACTGCAAGGAAAACTATCGGGTGTGTCGGTAACGACCACCGAGGGTAGCCCCGACGCAGATGTGAAGATTCGTGTCCGTGGCGGTTCGTCGCTGACCCAATCGAGCGACCCGCTCTACATCGTTGACGGATTCCCCGTATCGAGCATTTCGGATATTGCACCGAGCGACATCGCCTCGATGGATGTGCTGAAAGACGCTGCTGCCACCGCTATCTATGGTGCGCAGGGTGCAAACGGCGTTATCATCATCACGACCAAAGATGCGGGAAGCAACGATGACGACGACAAATTCCAAATCCATGTGGATTACACAGGCTATATGGGATGGAAACAACTCGCCAAGAAGTATAAAATGCTCGACACCGAAGACTATGTGATGTTGCAATACGAGGCTGCCGACTACTTCAAACACAGCTCAATCAACTCGGCTTTCGGTGAGTATTTTGACCCGAACTACAGCAGTGGCTCGGACTACTCGCTCAACCTGCCGAGCGTGCTGAACTACTGGCGCGACAGCACCGGAACGGACTGGCAAGACCGCACCTTCGGCAACAAAGGACTGAACTCGAACCACAGCATTTCGGTATCGGGCGGTAACAAAGTGGCTTCGTTCAACCTGACCTACAACCGTGTGGATGACGAGGGCATTATGTACGGCTCGGACTACAACCGTAACAACTTGGCATTCAAGGCAAAATTCAAACCGCTGAAGGGCTTGACCATCGGCGTAACGACCCGCTACAGCAACACGCAAGTGCTCGGCTCGGGTACGAATACGGCAGAGGATGCCGGCTCGAAGACCGAAAGCCGTGTGCGTAACGCCATCGCTTACAGCCCTATCGAGCTGCTGAAGCGCGACAAAGACGACTCGGACTACGATTCGTTCGGATCGCTCTATGACCCTATCACTACGATAGACCACAACTACCAAAACAAGGTGGATAACAAGCTGACCTTGAACGGGTATGTGCAATATAAGTTCTTGAAAGACTTCACCGTAAAGGTAGACCTCGGCTACGAGACCCGCGATGTACAGAAAGACCGTTTCTACGGACCGACGACCTACTACAGCCGCGACGGCGACGGTAAGACCTACGCAGGGGCTTCCTATTTGGGCAACACCATCTCGACGGAGGACAAGACCTCGCGTTTCCGCAACGTGAACACCTTTGAGTATGCTCACAAATGGCTCAACGCCCACAACTTCTCGTTGATGGTGGGCGAGGAGATGAACATCGTGAAGGGCGAACTCCGCACCACGGCTGCATACGGCTTCGACGCTTCGTTCAGCGGCTCGGAGGTATTCAAACACCTCGGCTTGGCAAAGGCGGCAACGACCAAGAACACCATCGACCCGACCGACAACATGCTGTCGTTCTTCGCACGCGCGAACTATGATTATAAAGGACGCTACTACCTGACCGCTACCTTCCGTGCAGACGCATCGACCCGATTCCTGTCGTCGGAAGGCAACCAATGGGGCTACTTCCCCTCTGTGGCTGCTGCATGGCGTATGGTGGATGAGCCGTGGATGGAACCCGCACAAGACTGGATGTCGAACATGAAATTCCGTCTGTCGTATGGTACGGTGGGTAACAACAATGTAGACCTCGGCTACCTGCGCTCGGAATACAACGCCACCAACGCTGCCTACTCGGAGTACTTCAGCACGATGCTGATAGACGGCGGTACCGGCTCGGAAGTGATTGCTGCCAACCCGAAACTGAAATGGGAGACCACCGTAACGCGTGACTTCGGTATCGACTACGGCTTCTTCAACGAGCGACTGAGCGGTACATTCGACCTCTACTGGAACACCACCAAAGACCTGATTTTGAAATACAAGCTGGCTACCGGTGGATACAACTACCAATACCGCAACATCGGCTCGACCGACAACAAGGGTGTGGAATTCTCGATCAACGGCGTCATCCTTGACCACCACTCCAAGAGCCTGAACTACGGCTTGAGCGTCAATGCGAACATCTCGCACAACAAGAACACCGTGGTGAACCTCGGTGGTATGGACGAATACACCGCCTCGACGGGCTGCTTCTCGTCGAACTACGACAACTCGGACTACGAATTCAAACTCACTCCGGGCAGCCCTATCGGCGACATCTACGGATACAAGACCAACGGCTGGTATACGGCGGAGGACTTCGATGCCTACAATCCTACCACCCGCAAATGGTATGTGCGCCAAGCAGACGGCTCGCTGAAGACCGTCAGCACCAAACTCGGCGATGCTCGCCCCGGACTGACCAAACTGGCAACGACCACGGATGAGGACGGCAACGAAGTAGTAGAGCGCACCGTGCTGGGCAACACCACGCCGGTGATCAACGGTGGTTTCGGTATCTCGGCATTTGTCGGCGGCGACAAATGGGGTAAGTTCGATTTCAACTGCCAATTCACCTACAGCTACGGCAACGATGTGCTGAACCTGTCGGCATTGGACTACTCGACCATCTTCCAAAAGACCATGTACCGCAACAGTATTGCGGATGTGGCGTACGGCAAACGCTATAGCCTCTACAGCAAAGAGGAGGGCTACCTGCTGAACAACGTAACCGCTACGGCAGGGTCGAACTATGCAGAAGGCGCTGAATACGAGGCTATCAAGTCGCTGCTCGCAGAGCAGAACGCCAATGCTACGACGGCGAACCCGATCTCGGACAACATTGCGCTGACCGACAAGTTTGTGGAAGATGCCAGTTTCTTGCGCCTCAGCTCGCTGACCTTCGGCTACTCGCTGCCGCAAGACGCCCTGCGCAAAGCACACATCACGAACATCCGTATCTTCTTCACCGCAAGCAACCTGTTCTGCGCTACGAAGTACTCGGGCTCTGATCCGGAAGTGGATACCCGCTCGAAGAACAACCCGCTGACTCCGGGTGTTGACTTCTCGGCATTCCCCAAGAACCGTGCATTCAACTTCGGTTTGAACCTGTCGTTCTAAAAGAGAATTGATTCATTCTAAACAGAATAACTTATAACAATAGAGAACAGATGAAAAACTATCAATATATTGTCTATGGCATGATTGCCTTCTCGATGATTGGCTGCAGCTTCTTCGACTCCGACTCGCCATCCGCCATGGACGCAAAAACCGTCTATTCGAATGCAGACCTCACCGAACAGGCTATTGCCGGGGTGTATGATGTATTCGGCAACGACAAAGGCTACCGTAACCGTTTGTGCTGCGGCTATATGGGGCTGAACACCGATATAGAACACGGCACCAAGAACAGCGGCAAATCGGACTATTGCCTCTACACGATGACCCCCGTCAGCTCCGACCTGTCGACCGCATCGGGTAAAGACCCGTGGGGCTATATGAACATCATGATTGAGCGCTGCAACAACATCATTGAGGGTATCGAGCAATACGGCGACACCACCAACGAGAAGATGCGGTACTTCCTCGGCGAGGCATACTTCTTGCGCTCGTTTATCTATTTGGATATGGTGAAGCTGTGGGGCGATATACCGCCACGCTTCGAATCGCTGGCAAAGAACCCCGACGGCGTGAACACCAAGAAAGACAACCGCAACATTGTGTTCGAACACCTGCGCGGTGACCTGCGCCATGCTGCCGAACTGCTGCCATGGTCGTCGGAATGCCCCGGTACGGCAGCAAACCAATCGGGACGCCCCTCGAAGGCTGCCGCTCTGGCACTGCTGATGCGTAACGATATGTACTATGCCGGCAAGGGCGTACGCCCCGAATCGTACCAATCGGGAGCAGTATTCAACCTCACCGACGCTGAACAGCGCAAAGCCCTCTACGAAGAAGTGCTCTGGGCAGGCGCACAGATACTGAACGAGTCGTCGGAGAGCAAGAAATTCCTCTCGAGCTACGAGCAGATATTCAAGAACATCTGCCAAGATCAAATGAGCTACTATCAGACCGAGGTGTTCTGGGAGATTCCGTTTGCGAACACCCGTAGTCAAGTGCTGCAATACAACTGCCCGAAAGCCAACGATGCGCTGAAGGGACTGAAAAACAACACTTCCGGCTCGTCGAACTCGGCGATTGCGGCTGTGCCGACCCTCTACTACGACTTCGAGGACGGCGATACCCGTCGGGATGTGACGCTGCTGCCCTACTACTGGGTGTATGACAACGGCTCGAAATTTGACTCGGATGCAGAGAAACGCAAGAACGCTTTTGGCGACTACGAGGGCAACATCCTCTATCAGAAGAACCAAAAGATCAGCGAGTGGTATATGGCGAAATACCGTGTAGAGTGGATGAAGCGCGAGCGCGACAACAATGATGACGGTATCAATTTCGCCGTAATCCGTTACGCCGATGTGCTGCTGATGGCAGCAGAGGCTACGATAGGCGGTATCGGCAACGATGTACCGAGCAACCTCTACGGCATAGACGGACAGAAGTGCTTCGACCAAGTGCGTGAGCGTGCAGGCGTGGCAAGCAAGACGCTGACCATGGAGAACATCATCGAGGAGCGTAAGTTGGAGTTTGCGGGCGAGTATCTGCGTAAGTTTGACCTGATGCGTTGGGGTATTCTGAAATCGCAAATGGAGGCAGCCAACGAGCGTCTGGCGGCACTGAACAACCACACCGGCGAGTTCGCTACCCTGCCCGACACCATCTACTTCAAATACAAAGACATCGGCTACTCGGCTGACTACAGCTACGATGAGAGTGTGGACCATGTCTATGTACTGGACAGCATCTGGGGATTGAAGAAAGGAGAGACCGGCCCTGCACCGACCTACAGCAAAGACAACCACTGGATTAAGAAGTCGATCTACGAAGACTCGTCGAAAGGGCGCAACCTGGCTCCTGCCAACTATATGCTCTACGACACCGAGCACTCCGACTACCTGAACGCACACCAATACTGGCCTATCTTCAGCGTGAATGTCGGCTCATCGAACGGCACACTCTGGAACGACTACGGCTACGGAGAGTAAGGGGTAATTACGAATGATGAATTATGAATGATGAATTAATAGTAATTCGTGGTCATAGTTCGTAGTTGCTAAGGCGTCGGTTCGGGAAAACCGAAATAAAATAGTAAACTTACAACACAATTAGTAAAAGCACTTTGGTCATACCTTATGCAATACTATTTTGGTAATACCTTATGCAATACTATTGTGAAACATTGAAAAAATGAGTACTAAACAGTATTTGTTAGGTATATTGGCAGTGGTCGGCTTGCTCGCATGCAAGCCGACCACTGAGCCCAATGGGGAAGACAGCGACAAGCCCGCCGACATTGAGGCACTGACCAAAGCCTGCCAATGGCGGCAAGGCGGCGGCAAAGAAGCAACCGGCGGCGACGGCGGACAAGTGTATTATATATCCGACCTGAGCGACGACAAAGACCCAAGCACGGGACTCGCCAAGAACGGCACACTGCGCTACGCCGTGGAACAAACCGGCGCACGCATTATCCTATTCCGCAAATCCGGCACCATCTACCTCAATAAGGAATTGGACATCCGCAACGGCAACCTGACCATTGCGGGGCAGAGTGCGCCGGGCGAAGGAATATGCATTGCCAACTACCCCGTCTGCATTAAGAGCGCAGAGAATGTAGTGATTCGCTTCGTTCGCTTCCGCATGGGCGACAGCGCCAAAGTGGAGGGCGATGCGGTATCGGTATACGACTCGAAAAACATCATCATCGACCATTGCTCCTGCTCGTGGTCGACGGATGAGTGCGTGTCGTGCTACGGAAACACCAACTTCACGCTGCAGTACTGCTTCATTACGGAATCGCTGCGCAAGTCGGTGCACCTGAAAGGCAACCACGGCTACGGCGGCATCTGGGGCGGCACGAACGCCTCGTTCCACCACAACCTGCTGGCACACCACGACTCGCGTAACCCGCGATTCGACCATTCGTATGTGAACAGCCAATGCTATGGGCCGCTGGACTTTGTAAACAATGTGGTCTATAACTGGGGCGGAAACTCGGCGTACGGCGGAGAAGGTACGGGAACGGTTCGGCAAATCAACTTTGTGGCGAACTACTACAAGCCCGGCCCTGCCACCAACTCGAAGGTGCAGACCCGTTTGCTCAACCCGACCACCAAATGCAGCAACTGCTCAAGCACCGCTTCGGATGTGCTGCCGGGGAAATTCTATCTGACAGGGAATTATATGTACGGCAGCGAGGCGGTGACAAAAGACAACTGGGAGGGCGTCAACCCCGACGAGTCGTCGAAAAAAGAGCAATGCAAAGCCACAACTCGCCATACCGCAGGACTGACGCTGCTCACCGCAGAGCAGACTGCCGAGGAGGCATACGAAACCGTGCTGAGCAAAGCAGGCTGCTCGCTGCACCGTGACGCCATAGACGCACGCATCGCCGAGGAGGTGCGCAAAGGCACCTCGACCTACAAAGGCTCGAACGGCTCGACAGGCGGACTGATAGACACCCCAAGCGACACGGAGGGATACCTGACCTATCAATCGGAAGACGCCCCGACAGACAGCGACATGGACGGCATACCCGACGCATGGGAAGAGGCACACGGACTAAACCCGAAATCGCGCTCGGATGCGAAGGCACAGACCTTAGTGGAGGGACACTCCAACTTGGATGTGTATCTGTGCAGTTTGGTACAAGATTTGTATTAATGGAAATAGAATTCCTATTTAATCTACACGACATGAAAAAGACACTGATTACGCTATGTTGTATTGCCGCTTTGGCAGGAACTGCCACGGCACAAAAATATGCAGGCTACTACGAGAACCTGCCCGTTGCCATTGAGCAGGTGCAAGAAGTAGTGATTCCGGACTATACCGTTACACTGACCGACTTTGGTGCTACCGAAGGGGGCGAAGTGCTTTGCTCCGACGCTTTCAATGCAGCCATTGAGAACCTGAAAACGAACGGCGGCGGACACCTGATAGTGCCCGACGGCGTGTGGCTCACAGGCCCTATTCGCCTGATTAGCAATATGGATTTGCACCTGAGTGACCATGCCACCATTCGTTTCTCAACCAACAAGGAACTCTATGTACCCGAAGGCGCACCACGCGACGGCAGCAAGAAATGCAATGCATTGGTGTATGGCAGCAAACTGGAAAATGTGGCTATCACGGGGCACGGCACACTCGACGGACAGGGCATCTATTGGCGTCCTGTGAAAAAAGAGAAAGTGGATGCCGAGCAATGGAGCGACCTGCTCGCTATGGGCGGACAAGTGGTACCCAACGGCAAGACCAAAGAGATATGGTATCCGTTCAACCTCAACAAGGAATTGGGCGTGCCGAACATTGCGGGCGACGCCGTAACGCAAGAGAAGATGCGTCCGCACCTGGTGAACATCACGGACTCAAAGAATGTGCTGATTGAAAATGTGCATCTGCTCAACTCGCCAAAGTTCCACCTTGTGCCGACACGCGTGCAGAACCTGATTATCGACGGCGTGAACATCCGCTGCCCGCATTGGGCGCAGAACGGCGACGCCATGGACCCGGGCAATGTGCAGGTGTGCCTGATTGCGAACTGCAATATCAGTTGCGGCGATGACGGTATCTGCATGAAAGGCGGCGTGGGCGACAAGGGTGTAGCCGCAGGCCCGCAACGCGATTTCCTCATTACGAACGACACCGTCTATCACGCACACGGCGGGTTTGTGATCGGCTCGGAGTTCTCAGGCGGTATGCAACGACTGATTGTGAAGAACTGCCTATTCGACGGCACGGACATCGGCTTGCGATTTAAGTCCGCTCCCGGGCGTGGCGGCTGGTGCGAGGACATCTACTGCTACGACATCGTGATGAAGAACATACAGAAATCGGTGATTCTCTTCTCATCGGGCTACGCCGACCGAGGCGCAGGCGTGAGTGCCACCGACAAGGACAATAAGTCGGCATACTTCCCCGACTGGAGCGACTTCACCTTCCGCAACATCACTTGCGTAGGGGCGAAGACTGCCGTCGAGGTAGAGGGCATTAAGGGCAAACCCGTGCGCGATATGTTGTTCGAGAATGTGATGGTGCTCGGCGCAAAGAACGGCATGGTGCTGAAATATGCCGAGAACTTCAAATTCGAGAACTGCACCTTCCGCTGCAAGCAGGGCAACGAGTTCGATATCGAACGCTCGAAAAACATTGTCTACAACGGCAAAGACCCGCTGGCAGAATAGGCTGCACGGCAAAAAATGCACATATTGTGTCAATATAGTGCGGGTATAAGAACAGAAAAAGGCGTATCTTTGCAGCGCAAAATGCAAGGTGCGCAAGAGGGCACACTACAATGCGCAGAGCGTACTACTGAAACATACTGAGTGAGACGCAGAGGATGCACAAGGTGCACCGAAAAAAACAGCAAATTAATTACATAACCAAAATAAAACACAACACAACAATGAAAAAGTTTTTCTTCTTCGCTGCTTCGATTATGGCAGCAATGACTATTAACGC
>CAVKVE010000010.1:12446-34605 GCA_963659655.1 Bacteroidaceae bacterium
ACTGCTAACGAGAATGTAAAGGCTGAGGTTAAGGCTGTAAAGAGCATTGACGCTAACGGTCAACTCGTTATCCTGAAGAACGGCGTGAAGTACAACGCTCTCGGCGCAGTAGTTGAATAATTAGCCGACAGGCAGCTGACAAAAAGGCTACCCAACGCATAAACAAACATCGGGAAACCCGATAGAAAAACGATTGGCTGAACAGCCAATCGTTTTTTGTGTATATTCGATTTGGTAAAACAGGGTTTTTGTCGTATCTTTGCAGGTTAATTGGGAAGAACGGCAACAGACCACACTATTACACTAAAAACAAGAATACAATGAGCCATACATACCACATACCTGCCATGCTACGGGAAACCATTGACGGACTCGCTATCCGACCGGACGGCGTATATGTGGATGTGACATTCGGCGGCGGCGGACACTCGAGAGCCATCATGAGCCAACTCGGCAAAAAAGGCAGACTCTATTCGTTTGACCAAGACATGGACGCCTATCGGAACGAAGAAGAACGGGCAAAGACTCTGCAAGAACAAGGCAGCACCACAGAGGGAAATGCGGTCTGTCTATTGGGCGACGAGCGGTGGCAGTTCGTGCATGGGAACTTCCGATACCTGAGCAACTTCTTGGACTACTACGGCGTAAAGCAGATAGATGGGCTACTGGCGGACCTCGGCGTGAGCTTCCACCACTTTGATGAGGCGGAACGAGGGTTCAGCTTCCGATTTGCAGGCCCACTCGACATGCGCATGAATCAGGCTGCCGGGAAAACTGCCGCAGACCTGATAAACAGCTACTCGGAAGAGGCACTGGCGAACATATTCTATCTATACGGAGAGATGCGGAACGCACGGCAAGTAGCTAAGGCAATCGTTCGGGAACGAGAGAAAAATCCGATTCTGCGCACGGAACAATTGGTCGGCTGCATCCTACGCAAAGAACCGAAAATAGAAAACGGCGAAATAGATGTGCCCACCAACGAGAAAAAAGATATGGCACGCCTATTCCAAGCCCTGCGCATGGAAGTGAACGATGAATTGGGCGCACTGAGAGAAATGCTGGTGGCGGCACGCGACCTGCTCCGCCCCGACGGACGCATTGCCATACTGACCTATCACTCGTTGGAAGACCGATTGGTGAAAAACTTCCTACGCTCCGGCAACATAGAAGGCACGATAGAAAAAGACTTCTACGGCAACATACTGACCCAATTCAAAATTATTGAAAAAGGACTGACTGCCACAGAAGAAGAAGTGGAACGCAACCCCCGCAGCCGCAGCGCCAAACTGCGCGTGGCACAAAAAATAGCCGTACAGCCATGAACAAGGGGAACATACAACAATGGATGAGCGGAGAAAAACTCCAAAACATCCGAAAATTCAAACGGCTGATAGCCATCGTGCTGGGATGGATCATACTCAACATCCTGTTCAACTACAAAAGCATTGAACAACAGAAAGAATTGGGACAGGCGCAACAAGAGATGTTGGACGCTAAATACCGCTATCTGACCATCAGCGCAGACTGGGCCAAAAAGACCTGCGCATCGAACCTATCCGACCAACTGCAAAAGCAAGGTAGCACCATAGGGGAAAGCACCATAGCCCCCACGAAACTGAAATGACTATGAACGGACAGAGAAGCCTAATCTTGCGATTTATCATTATACTTTTTTTCATCTTCGCAGGCTATGTGTGGGTGTTAGTGAAAATATGCCACATAGCTATCGGAGAAGGCGACAAATGGCGAAAAGTGGCTGCCCGACAAGAACCCGTGCGCGTGGATATTCAAGCAAACCGAGGCAACATACTCGACTGCAACGGAAACCTGCTGGCAAGCTCGATGCCGCTATACCGCGTATATATGGATACGCGAATAGAGGCGTTCCAACAAGAAAACGGGCGGTGGTTTTGGAATAACTTGGACTCTATCGCTATCGGACTGAGCCAAATAGTGGGCGACAAGAGCGCAGAGGAATACCGCCGACTGATACGAAACGGATACTACCAAAAAAATACACGACTCGAACTGACCACAAAGCAAATAGACTATATACAGAAGAAAAAGCTGGAAGAAATACCCATTGTCTATAAACTGCCCAAGAAATCGGATGACCCCAAAAACATTCAACACCTGACGCTCAAAAACACCTACAAGAGCGGCGTGTTCTTTGAGGACCTATACAGCCGCGTGAAGCCGTTTGGGATGCTGGCATCGAAAACCATCGGCGATGTGCAGAAAAGCACCGGCAAAGCAAGCAAAGGAATTGAGCAGGCGTTCGACGAACAACTGCGCGGCACAAACGGGCGAGGACTGCGGCAACGCAAAGGCGGAATACGAGTGGTGGAACCCATCCAAAAGGCCGTTGACGGCATCGATGTGGTCAGCACCATTGATATAGAGCTGCAAGACATTGTGGAAAAACTGCTATTAGATGCCGTACGAGAAGGGGAAGAGGACTGGGGCTGCTGCATACTGATGGAAGTGAAAACGGGCGAGATAAAAGCCATCGCCAACCTCGACCGCACAAAAAGCGGAAACTACTACGAGGGGATGAACCACGCCGTAGTGAAAGTAGAGCCGGGCTCTACCTTCAAAACCGTTGCGCTGATGGCGGCATTAGATGACGGGAAAATAGACATAGACGACACCGTGCGGGTGTTCCGGAACGGATGGAGATACTTCAACACAAACATCATTGATGCCCACAAGCGGGACACGGTATATGATGTGCGCTCGGCTCTCGCTGCATCGAGCAACATTGCCCTGGCACGAATCATTACACACGCCTACGAGGGAAGCGCAAAGAAATTTGTACACCGAATCAGCAAGATAGGCATTATGGACAGCGTGTATTGCGAATTAGGCGGCGACCAAGCCTGGATACCTGTGCCCAAAGACACCGTGACGCTGAGCAAGATGTCGTACGGATACTCGGTGGAGCTGACGCCGATGCAGATACTGATGTTCTACAACGCCATCGCCAACGACGGGAAAATGATACGGCCGTACTTGGTGAAAGCCCTGCAAAAAGACGGGGAGACCATAAAGGAATACG
Source organism: Bacteroidaceae bacterium (assembly GCA_963659655.1). Lineage (GTDB taxonomy): Bacteria > Bacteroidota > Bacteroidia > Bacteroidales > Paludibacteraceae > Colicola. The sequence continues at coordinate 15,508 of CAVKVE010000010.1, forward strand.
ACACGGAAGTAATAAAAAGCTCGATTTGTAGTTCGGGAACGCTTCGGGACCTGAAGGGCGCACTGCACGATGTGGTATGGGACAACCATCTCGGAACCGCCTCGAACAACGGATACGGGCAGAAAGCACAAAGCAAAAAAGTGGCCATAGCCGGAAAAACCGGAACGGCACAAATACACGACGGGAACTACACCAATCAGCGACACCGCATGAGTTTTGTGGGATACTTCCCCGAAGAAGAACCGCTATACACCTGCATCTGCGTGCTGCACAACCCACACGCAGGCAGCCACGACGCAGGCGCTAAATGCGGAACCGTAGTGCGCAAGATAGCCGAACGGACCATGGCGCACTCCGGGTGTTACATAATAGAAGACGGACAGAAAAAACTGACAATCAACAAGAGATAGAACGAGGGCTATGCACTCGGAAACAACAAAAATGATGCAACTGAAGGAACTGATAAGCGTCCTCACGCCGAAACAAGTGGTCGGCTCGACGGACAAAGAGATAACGGGGCTCGCATTCGACTCCCGCAAAGTGGAGGCCGGGTATCTGTTTGTGGCGCAAGTAGGTACGGCTGTGGATGGGCATACCTACATCGCTGCGTGCGTGGAGAAAGGCGCGGCAGCAGTGGTGCTGAGCAACACAGATTATCTGCCCCAAGAGGCAAACGGAGCGACCTATATTGTGGTGGAGAACACCGACCACGCATTAGGACTGCTCGCAAGCCGTTGGTACGGAGAACCGAGCAAGAAACTGACATTAGTGGGCGTAACCGGCACGAACGGAAAAACCACCATCGCCACGCTGCTCTATAAATTGGTGCGAGGACTTGGACACAAAGCGGGACTGCTCTCGACGGTGGTAAATTATGTAGAAGACGAGGCGGTGGCGGCCACACATACTACCCCCGACGCCATTGAACTGAACGGGCTGCTGCGGCGCATGGTGGATGCAGGCTGCGAATACGCCTTTATGGAAGTGAGCAGCCACGCTATCGCCCAAGAGCGTATTGCGGGGCTGGACTTTGACGGAGCGCTATTCACCAACCTGACACGCGACCACATAGACTATCACAAGACCTTTGACAACTATCGGGACACCAAGAAGCGGCTATTCGACGGGCTGAAAAAGACTGCTTTTGCCGTGACCAACAAAGACGACCGCAACGGGCTGGTGATGACACAGAACTGTGCGGCGAAAGTATATACCTACTCCACGCGTGCCATGGCGGATTATCGGGCGCAGATATTGGAAGAAGGATTTGACGGGATGTTGCTCTCGATAGACCAACAGGAGGTGTTTGTGCCATTGGTGGGACGATTCAATGTATCGAACCTGCTCTGTATATACGGCGCAGCGGTGAACCTCGGATTCGACAAGACGGAGATACTGCGAGTGCTATCGACCCTGCACCCCGTGAACGGGCGATTTGAGACCATACAAAGCGGAAAAGGATGGACCGCCATAGTGGATTATGCGCACACCCCCGACGCCGTGGACAATGTGATACAGACCATCAACGAGATACGCAAGGAGGGCAGCCGGCTGATAACCGTGGTGGGCTGCGGAGGTAACCGCGACAAAGGGAAGCGACCCATGATGGCAGCTATCGCCAAACACGGATCGGACCAACTGATACTGACCTCTGACAACCCACGCGACGAAGATCCTTCGGAGATCCTTCGGGAAATGGCAGCCGGACTGAGCGAAGAGGAACTGCTAAGCACGCTTGTGATTGAGGACCGAGAATCCGCCATCAAGACCGCCTGCGCACTCGCTCATGCGGGCGATGTGATACTCGTGGCCGGCAAAGGACACGAGGACTATCAGATAATCAAAGGCGTGAAACATCATTTTGATGACCACGAGGTGATACGAAAATACTGTTAATTCATAATTCTTAATTCATCATTCATAATTAATTATAGCCGTGTTCTATTCACTCTTTACCTACTTCAATCAGTTGCCGGGCGCACGACTGATGACCTACATCTCGTTCCGCGCCATTGTGGCAGGTATCATAGCACTGCTGATAAGCGTCTATTTCGGGAAGTATTTCATCCGACTGATGAAACGCAAACATATCTCCGAGACGCAACGAGATGAGAAAACCGACCCATTCAATGTCGCCAAGAAAGGCGTACCGACCATGGGCGGATTGGTGATCATCGTGAGCATCGTCGTGCCGTGCCTGCTGATGGGAAAGCTGAGCAATATCTATCTGATACTCATGCTGATAACGACCCTGCTGCTCGGCGCATTGGGATTTGCCGATGACTACATCAAGACCTTCCGCCACAACAAAGACGGACTGAACGGATGGATAAAAATAGCGGGACAGGTGACGCTGGGACTGATTGTGGGGCTGACGCTGCGCTACTCGCCCATGGTGACGATGAACGAGACGGTTTCAACGCGCGTGGAAAACAATATCACTTATGTGACCAAAAGCCCTGCCGTGAAATCGACGCAGACCACCATTCCGTTTGTCAAGCACCATAACTGCAACTACGCAGACCTGTTCTCGTTCCTCGGCGAAGAGAATAAGTACCGTGCCGGGTGGATTTTCTTTGTGCTGCTGACCATATTCGTGGTAGCCGCCGTGAGCAACGGAGCCAACCTGAACGACGGCATGGACGGGATGTGTGCGGGCAACTCAGCAATCATTGGGGTGGCACTGATTGTGCTTGCCTACATCAGCGGCAGCTATGTGTGGGCGGAGTACTTCGATGTGATGTACATCCCGCACAGCGAGGAGATAGTGGTGTTCCTTGCGGCTTTCGTCGGGGCGCTGGTGGGATTCCTCTGGTACAACGGCTTCCCCGCACAGATATTTATGGGCGACACGGGAAGTCTGACGATTGGCGGCATTATCGGCGTGTGTGCCGTGATTATTCACAAAGAACTGATGGTGCCTCTGCTCTGCGGGGTGTTCCTGATGGAAAGCGTGTCGGTGATTGTGCAGACGCAAGTATATAAATTTGCCAAAAAGCGGGGCAAGCACATCCGTATCTGGAAGCGCACGCCGCTGCACGACCACTATCGCACCTCGATGGAGCAAGTGCTACGCAACGACCCCACCTGCATAGTGAAACTGAAAGGCAGCAACGAGCTGCAGCACGAGACGAAGATAGTACTTCGCTTCTGCATTGTGACGCTTGCGCTGGCTGCACTGACGATATTGACCCTAAAAATACGATAATAATGAAACGGTTAGTTGTTCTCGGAGCAGGCGAATCGGGCACCGGTGCTGCGATTCTCGCCAAAGAAAAAGGATATGACACCTTTGTGAGCGATATGGGGGAAATTAAGGCTCCCTATCGCGCGCTGCTCGACCAAAACGGCATAGCGTGGGAGGACGGACACCACACGGAGGAACGGATACTGAACGCAGATGAGGTAGTGAAAAGCCCCGGCATTCCGCTCACCGCACCGCTCATAGAGAAACTGAAGGCGCAAGGCACGCCCATCCTCTCGGAGATAGAATTTGCCGGCCGCTACACGAACGCCAAGATGATTTGCATCACCGGCTCGAACGGAAAGACTACCACGACCTCGCTGATCTATGACATTCTCTGTCGGGCGGGGCTGAACGTGGGGCTGGCGGGCAATATCGGAAAGTCGCTCGCACTGCAAGTGGCACACGAGCAACACGACTACTATGTGATTGAGCTGTCGTCGTTTCAGTTAGACAACATGTATCGGTTCAAGGCTGACATCGCCATTCTGATGAACATCACGCCCGACCACCTCGACCGCTACAACTTTGATTTTCAACAATATATTGACGCGAAATTCCGCATTACGCAGAATCAGACCCGTGCGGACGCGTTTGTCTACTGGGCGGAAGACCCGATTCTGGACCGTGAAATACGGAAACTGCACCCGGGGGCTACCCTCTACCCGTTTGGGTTCGAATCGCCCGCTGCATCGAAAGAGCGCATCGGGGGCAAGAACACGGCGTGGGTTGAGCAAGGCGAACTGCATGCAGAGGCAGGCGAGCCGCTCTCGGTGCCTGTCGATTCGCTCAGCCTGCAGGGCAAACATAATCAGCTCAACTCGATGGCAGCATCGATTGCGGCACAACTGCTGCACATCAAAAACGAGGTGATTCGAGAGAGCCTGCAGCAGTTTGCGGGCGTAGCACACCGGCTGCAGTATGTGGCAACCATACGGGGCGTACGGTTTATCAACGACTCGAAAGCGACCAATGTCAATTCGTGCTGGTATGCATTGGAGGCGATGACAACGCCCATCGTGCTGATTCTGGGCGGGAAAGACAAGGGCAACGACTACAGCGAGATAGACGAACTGGTGCGCGAGAAGTGCCGTGCGCTGGTATTTATGGGGCTGCACAACGAGAAGCTTCGGGAGCACTTCGGGAATTTCGGGCTGCCGATAGTGGATACCGACAACCTGCACGACGCCATTGAGGGCGCATTTCACGCTGCCCACGAAGGCGACACCGTGCTGCTGTCGCCCTGCTGCGCAAGTTTCGACCTGTTCCACTCGTACGAAGACCGTGGCGACCAATTTATGGAAGCCGTCAAAAAACTATAACCCGCTATGGACCCATTCGACTATATCCGTCAACGCACAAAATACACTGACAGGCACTTCCTGCTCATCTATCTTCTGTTCTGCATCGTCGGAATCATCGCCATTGCATCGTCCTCGAGCGTACTGATATACCAAGGAAAAGGCAGCGACGTGGCGTGGCAGATAGGATATTTGTTGTTCAGTATTCTGATTGTGTTGGGCGTGCAACTGATACCCACCAAGACCAATATCAAGCTGTTCGGATATATCATGTGGGGCGTTTCGATATTCTTCCTGCTCTGGCTGTTTGCCGCCAAGGTGCTGAACAACAACCTGCTGATAGCACCCGCCATCAACGGAGAACGGCGATGGATCCGGCTGGGTATCACCTTTCAGCCCTCCGAGATGGCCAAACTGGGGCTGACCATAGTCGTGGCAGATATGCTATCGAAAATAAAAGACGAAGAGACCCACCGAAAATACTTCTGGACAACGCTGGCGATGACGGCGGGAACGGTGCTGCTTATTGCTATCTCGAACCTATCTACCGCTATGCTGCTGAGCATAATCATTCTGTGCCTCTGGATAATAGGGCAAGTGAAGTGGAAATATATTCTCCCCACCGTGGGAACCGTGGTAGCCATAGGCGCAATCCTGTTTCTCATTGTCGAATTTGCCTTTGTGCTACCCGGGCGACCCCTGCCGCACACACTCAGCCGTGCCGAATCGGCCGTGGCACGATTTAACCGACAATTCAACATTGGAGAGGCCGGCAAAGCATATAACTTTGCATTAGAACAAGAGGAAGTGCAGATAACCGACAAGAATCGACAGGAGGTGTATGCGAACGTTGCCATCACGCGAGGGTTTCCCTTCGGCGTTGGTCCGGGAAACAGCAAGGAACGCGACTATCTGCCGCTCGCTTTTTCGGACTTTATTTTTGCAATCATTGTGGAGGAAAGCGGGCTATGGGGCGCTGTTTTTCTAATTGTCCTCTACCTATCCACCCTATGCCGATCCTGCATTATCAGCACCCGCTACGACGACCGACGGGCTACGCTGATGGTGATTGGGCTGGCACTGATGTTTACGCTGCAGGCACTCATCTCGATGGCCGTCTCGGTCGGAATCATTGATACGGGACAACCGCTGCCCCTCATCAGCAAGGGCGGTACGAGCGTGCTATTTACGGCGACCTACTTCGGAATCATGATGGGCGTCAGCCTGGAACAATCGCAACTGAAAGCCGAAGAGGAAGAGACCAAACAACGAAGCCGTGAGGACATACCGGACATAGAATAAACAAAATCAGACGATTATGAGATATTTAATTTCAGGCGGCGGCACAGGCGGACATATATTCCCCGCCGTCAGCATAGCCAACGCCATCAAAGAACTCGACCCGCAAGCGGAGATACTCTTTGTGGGCGCATTGGGGCGTATGGAAATGGAACGCGTGCCACAAGCCGGCTACGAGATAGTGGGACTGCCCGTGCGGGGATTTAACCGCTCGAAGCCGTGGAAAAACATATCGGTCGCCTTTGACCTGCTGCGCTCGATGATTAAGGCTCGCCGTATCGTGCGGCGTTTCCACCCGAATGTGGGCGTGGGCGTGGGAGGATACGCCAGCGGAGCCGCCATGAAAGTGGCCGCACAGATGGGAATTCCTATTCTGCTGCAAGAGCAGAACGGATTTGCCGGCGTGACCAACAAACTGCTCAAAAACGATGCAGAAAAAATTTGCGTCGCCTACGAAGGGATGGAGCGATTTTTCCCCGCCGACAAGATTATCCTGACCGGCAACCCCGTGCGGCAGAATTTGGTCAACGGAACCAAAGAGGCGGGAATTGCGTATTTTGCAAAAGAATTCGGTGTGCAATTTGACCCCGAAAAGCCGATTCTGCTCATCATCGGCGGCAGCCTCGGCGCACGCACCATCAACGAAGCGATGCAGGCGGGGCTAAGCAACCTGTTGGCATCGGGCATTCAGGTGATTTGGCAAACCGGCAAGGCCTACTACGACCAAATTACAAAAACCACCCCCGCCACGACGGAATGCTCGGTAGTGACGCCCTTCCTGAGCGATATGCCCGACGCCTACGCCATGGCCGACCTTGTGATTTCCCGTGCCGGCGCAAGCAGTATCAGCGAACTCTGTCTATTGGGCAAAGCCGCTATCCTTGTCCCATCGCCCAATGTGGCGGAAGACCATCAGACGCACAACGCCATGGCATTGGTCAGCAAAGACGCTGCCGTATTGGTGCGTGACGCAGAGGCACGAGAGCAACTGGTGCAGACCGCTATCGACCTGATAAACAACCCCGAAAAGCGTCAGTCGCTGCATACGAACATCCTAACCCTGGCGCAGACCGACTCGGCACGACGCATCGCCGAAGAAGTGATACGCATCGCCAAGGAGAAAAAGGCATAACAGCCCACCGAAATGTGCAGAAAATGACATTTTATGTGTAACTTTGTGTGGAAATGTTGTATTTTCCGCAGGACTTGCGTACCTTTGCGCCATGTTTTTTGATGCATTTATAGGTGCATGGATTTATAGGTGCATAGAAATGCAAAAGTCTAATACAGGTACAACTACTAACTACAAATGAAACTCAAAAATGTCTTTTTTGCCTTATTCCTGGCAATGGGAATAGGCAGCGCTTCGGCTGCGGTGAACATCACCAAAGAAGCCGGTTGGCTCGAAAGCGTCTATTGCCAATGGACGCCGCTGAGCAATTACACCAACTATCACGCATACATCCGTCCGGAGGGTGGCACATACACCCAACTGGATCAGTATCTGCTGCGCGACTACAGCAGCTATTGCCGTGTGGATGCAGTGGGATTGAAAGCAGGCAAATACCAACTGAAAGTGGTGCCTGTGGACGCAAGCGGAAACGAAGTGGCTGCAGAGGCTACCGAGAGTAGCGTACTCGAAGCCAAAGCATACGACCGCAGCGGCTACGCCCACTTCAACGAATCGTACGGCGGCGTGGGGGCTTACAAGAACGACGGTACGCTCAAATCGGGCGCAAAAGTGCTCTATGTGACGGCAAACACCGCCAAAACGATCAGCACCCAAGTAATAACCAGCAATAAAGGCGCAAAGACCACCTGCACCGGTATGCAGGCTATCATTGATGCCTATCAGAAAGGGCAGGACAAGACTCCACTCTGCTTCCGCATTATCGGCACGATAAAGGCGAGCGATATGGATGCACTGAGCAGTTCAGCTGAGGGCTTGCAAATTAAGGGAAATGCTGCCGACAGCGAACTGAACATCACCATTGAGGGTATCGGAAACGATGCGATGTTCAACGGATTCGGTATTTTGGTACGCAATACGGCTTCGCTTGAGATACGTAATATCGGTGTGCGCACGCTGATGGACGATGATATTTCGCTCGACACGGACAACGACCATATTTGGCTGCACCACATTGATGTATTCTACGGCGCTCAGGGCAGCGGCGACCACGCCAAAGGTGATGGTGCCATTGATGTTAAAAGCGACTCGAAGCATGTAACGATAGCCTACTGCCACTTCTGGGACACTGGTAAGAGTTCGATGTGCGGTATGACCTCCGAGAGCGGCGAGAACTGGATTACCTACCACCACAACTGGTTCGACCACAGCGACTCGCGCCACGCTCGCATCCGTACGATGACCGTACACATGTACAACAACTATTTCGACGGCAACGCAAAATATGGCGTAGGCTCGACGATGGGTTCGGATGTATTTGTCGAGAGCAACTACTTCCGCAACTGCTCGAAACCGATTCTGATATCGAAGCAAGGTACGGATATCCACAACGGTGTGGGTACTGCAGACCAAACCAAGGGTACTTTCTCCAGCGAGGCAGGCGGCATGATAAAGTCGTACGGCAATGTGATGACCGGCACATACACCTACCGCACCTACCAACAAGACAACACCCAATTCGATGCCTACGAGGCCACCAGCCGCAACGAGCAAGTACCTTCGACGGTGGTTGCATTGCAAGGCGGGGCTACCTACAGCAACTTCGACACCGACGCTACGAAGATTTACTCCTACACGCCCGATGCGGCTGCCAATGTGCCGACTATCGTACAAGGACAATACGGCGCAGGGCGTTGCGAACACGGCGACATTGCGTTCACTTTCACCTCGGCAGACGACACAGACTATGCGGTAAATACTGCGCTTAAGAGTCTGCTGGATAGCTATACGACCAGCCTTGTCAGCATTGTGGGCATCAACGACAGCATATCGCCTACGCCTGACCCCGACCCCGTAGACCCCGATGACGGAGACGACGACCCGAAACCGAGCAGCACCTACGAGTGCCACTTCACGGGCAAAACGCCAAGCTCGAGTTTCTATACCGTCACGGGTAGCTACACCGACAACAAAGGCTCGTTCAAGGCTCCCAATGGGACTACCTACACCGTTGCGCTGAAATTAGAAAGCAGCACATCCGTTACCTTCACCACCACCGAAGAGATGACGCTCTATTTGGGATTCGATGCCGCCGCAGCGAACATCAAAATTGATGATGTAGTAGCAACCGCTACAAACTATGTCATTCAACAGAAGATAGCAGCCGGCAGCCATAAACTGAGCAAAAAAGATCAAAACAACCTCTACTACATCAACCTGCTGAGCGACAAGACAACGGCGATAGACAACACCGCTACGCAGCCGTTGTATTTCGACGGACAGGCTATTCAGAACCCGAACGCCGAAGAGGTACGCATCTATACCGCAGCGGGCAATGCCGTGTTGGTATCGAACGAAACCACTATCGACGCCACCACCCTGCCGCAAGGCATGTATATCGGTGTGGGCGAGAGCAGCGCTATCCGCTTCTTTGCCAAGTAAAGACTGACCCATATAGAAAACGACCGCCTATCTAATAGATAAGCGGTCGTTTTTTGTATCCTAAGCGGAAGGCGTCCTCTAATTACGAATTAAGAATTATGAATTAAGAATTAATGGAATGCGCTTGACTTCATGCTATAGAGAAATGGGTAGTAGGTCAATCTGCGGAGAATACCTCTGCTATTCGCAGCGCAGCATTGATGCCATCCAGCGCCGATGAGGTGATTCCGCCGGCATAGCCCGCTCCCTCGCCACAGGGATAGACCAGCGGCGTTGATACCGACTGCAGCGAGTCCATATCGCGCGGAATACGCACAGCACTGCTGCTACGGCTTTCTACGCCCAAGATGACCGCTTCGTTGGTCAGGAAACCACGGTATTTGCGGTCAAAATCACGAAATCCCTGCTGCAGGCGTGCGCCAATGGCAGCGGGCAGCCACTCATCCAGCCGACTCGCCACCACTCCGGGCAAATAACTGCACGCTGGCAGGTCACGGCTCGGTTTGCCCTCCACAAAATCACGCAGCCGTTGCGCCGGGGCTTGATTTTCCATACCGCCATGCACGAAAGCCTCGTGTTCGAGCCATTCCTGAAACGCCAGCGTCGGCAGCGTCTGCGCACGATATTCAGCAGGCAGCGTAGCGAGAATCGATGGCATATCCTCCGGCCTCAGCTCTACCACCATGCCCGAATTGGCATAAGGCGAATTGCGCAGGCTCGCCGACATTCCGTTCACCACGCAACTCTCGGCGCTGCTTCCGGCAGGCACAATATGCCCGCCCGGACACATACAGAACGAATACACGCCTCGTCCATTGACCTGCGTCACCACCGAATAGGATGCATTGCCCACCCTATCCACCACCTCTTGCGGTTGGTTGTGGTACATCAGTCGGTTGATCAGCTGTTGCGGATGCTCCACCCGCACGCCCATGGCAAATCCTTTTGCCTCCAGCGCGACGCCTTTTGCCTCCAGCAGCCTGTAGGTATCGTGCGCCGAGTGACCTATCGCCAGCACCACCGGCACACCCTTTTTAGCCCCTTCGAGCAGGTTGTCCAGCAACGCCTCATCCACGCAGGTCTCAAAATGTATCTCGCCCCCATGCGACAGGATGCACTCCCGCATCGCCTTGATGATAGTCGGCAACTTATCGCTCCCGATATGTGCGTGTGCCTCGTAGAGCACATTGTCTTTGGCGCCGAAATAGTGGAACAACTCCATCACACGCTGCATGTTTCCCCGCTTCTTGCTTCGGCTGAAAAGCTTGCCGTCCGAGAATGTCCCCGCACCGCCTTCGCCGAAACAATAGTTGCTCTCCGTGTTCAGCCCCATATTCCGATTCAGCCGCGCTATATCAACCTTGCGGGCACTCACTTCCTTGCCCCGCTCGTAGATTATCGGTCGTATGCCTTTCTCTAATAGCGTCAGTGCCGCAAACAGCCCCGCAGGCCCTGCCCCGACTATCACCGCCGAGTGCGGTGCCTGATGCACATCCGCGAAATGCGGCGCCTCGTAGAGCGGAATGGGTGCCTCACGCGGGATGTACTGCCCCTTCTCGTCGGTCAGCAGCGTCAGCAGCACTTTCAGGTTGCGTTGGCGGGCATCCACCGAGCGTTTCACCACCCGATAGCGTTGTTCCATCTCGTGCGCCTCAGCGGGCGACAGTGTCAGTTGAATTGTGTCCATATCTACAACAAAGACAATGTACAAAACTCTTTGTACATTGCCTTTGCTCTCTCGTTATGCTTATTTCTTAAGACATTCCATGATTTTTGCTTCCAGCTCATCCACCAGGTCGGGATTGTCACGCAGCAGTGCCTTCACCGCATCGCGTCCTTGACCCAGTTTCGTGTCGCCGTAGCTGTAGAAACTACCTGCTTTTTTCAGCACTTCGGTCTCCACGCCGAGGTCGATTATCTCGCCCACTTTCGAGATACCCTCGTTGAACATCAAGTCAAATTCGGCTTTCTTGAACGGAGGCGCCACCTTGTTTTTCACAATCTTCACGCGCACTTGGTTACCGAGCACCTCATCGCCGTCTTTTATCTGCCCGATTTTGCGGATATCCATACGCACGCTGGCGTAGAATTTCAGCGCATTACCACCCGTCGTAGTCTCCGGGTTGCCGAACATCACGCCGATTTTCTCACGCAGCTGGTTGATAAAGATACAGGTCGTCTGCGTCTTATTGATGGTCGCTGTCAGTTTGCGCAGTGCCTGCGACATCAGTCGAGCCTGCAAGCCCAGCTTGTTGTCGCCCATATCGCCCTCAATTTCTGCCTTCGGAGTCAGTGCGGCCACCGAGTCGATTACCACCAGATCCACTGCCGACGAACGAATCAGCTCATCCGCAATCTCGAGTGCCTGTTCGCCGCAGTCCGGCTGCGCAATCAGCAGGTTGTCCGTATCTACACCTAATTTCTCGGCATAGAAACGGTCAAAAGCATGCTCTGCGTCAATGATAGCCGCAATACCGCCTTGCTTCTGCACCTCTGCCATCGCATGAATGGCGAGCGTGGTCTTACCGGACGACTCCGGACCGTAGATTTCTATCACACGACCGCGCGGATAGCCCCCCACGCCGAGCGCAAGGTTCAGTCCGATACTGCCCGTCGAGATGACCGGAATATCTTCTATTTTGTCATCGCCCAGTTTCATAATAGCGCCTTTGCCGAAGTCTTTGTCAATCTTCGCCATCGCCATCTGCAGGGCTTTCAGTTTGTCAGCCGATGGTTGTTTTTTCTCTTCTGCCATAGTTGTATAGTTTTTATATAGTTTATATTCAGTTGGTTAGAACGGTTCTGCATACCCACATCCTTCTCGCCAGCGACTGCAGCCGTATCGTGTTCTGCCACGAATGATGGTGCCTTGTTTGCACACGGGGCATTGCATACCCGCCTTGTTCGATTTCACATCATACACCACCTCTTTGGTCATCTCTTTGAGTTCGCCCAAGAACAGCTGTGCCGAATACTGTCCGCCCTCTATCTCACGCAGTTTCTTTTCCCATCGTCCGGTCAGTTCAGCGGACTTCAGCAGCGGCGACACAATGGTGTGTATCAGGTCGATGCCTACCTGCGAGGCACGCAGCGACTTGCCTTTTCGATAGATATAGTTTCGCTGTATCAGTTTCTCGATGATGGCGGGACGGGTCGAAGGGCGTCCGATTCCGTTTTCCTTCATGGCCTCTCGCAGTTCCTCGTTGTCCACCGTCTTGCCGGCGGTTTCCATCGCACGCTGCAGCGTATCGTCGTTGTAGTATTTGGGCGGAGTGGTCGTGCGTTCCACCAGCATCGGCTTGTGCGGACCCGATTCGCCTTTCTTGAATTCGGGGAACGCCGCCGTCGGTTGCGTTTCTTCGCCCTCCTCCGTATCTTCCACTACCTCCGTTTTCTTCTGCCACTCTCCTCGCTCGCCTTGTCGCACCCATTGATACACTTCTCGCCAACCCATATTCACTATCTGTCGATTGGTGGCCTTGAACGACATCACCTCGCCCGCTGCCCCGTTGGCACCCGTCGTCGGCACTTCGGCCATCACGGTGGTGTTCATCACCTCGCAGTCGGGGTAGAATGCCCCCACAAATCGTTGCACCACCGCATCGTACGCCTTCCACTCATCGGCAGTCAGCGCTTCGGGGCGTTGTCCTGTCGGGATGATGGCATGGTGGTCGGTCACTTTTTTGTTATCGAACACCTTTTTCGATTTCGGCAGCGAGCCTACTGCATTTTTCCCGTCGGCACGCAATCCCAGCAGCGGCTGCACCTGCGGAAAATAGTCTTTTATTCCCGCCAGCGTAGCGGGTATTTTCGGGTATAGGTCGTCTGTCAGATAGGTGGTATCCACACGCGGATAGGTGGTCACTTTCTTCTCGTAGAGCGATTGTGCCAGTTCGAGTGTCCGTGCTGCCGTGAATCCGTAGCGTTTGTTGCAGTCCGAGGCAAGCGTTGTCAGGTCGCATAGTTTCGGAGCAGACTCTTTCCCTTTCTTTTTCGCCACCGACACCACCGTCAGCGGGTTGTTCTCTATCGAGCGCACCATCGCTTCGCCCTGCGGCAGGGTCGTTATCGCATATTCATCCTCCTCAACGGGAATTTGTGCCGTGAACGCCACGTCCCGATACATCGTTTTCAGCTCCCAATAGGTTTTGGGCTTGAAGTTCATTATCTCCTCTTCCCGTTGCACAATCAGCGCCAGCGTCGGCGTCTGTACCCGCCCTACCGACAGCACTTGTCGGTCTTTGCCTGTTCCGCGCGCATAGCGGATGGTATAGGCGCGTGTAGCGTTCATGCCCAGCAGCCAATCGCCGATAGCCCGCATCAGCCCCGCTTCGTATAGTTTTTGGTACTCCGCTTGGTCTTTGAGCGACTTGAATCCCTCTCGCAGCGCCTCCTCGGTCATCGAGCTGATCCACAATCGTTTCACGGGCACCTTGCACTCCGCTTTTTGATAGATCCAACGCTGTATCAGCTCTCCTTCTTGCCCGGCATCGCCGCAGTTTATCACCATCTCGGCTTGTGCAATCAGCGATTTGATGATGTTGAATTGCTTCTGCACCCCCGCATCGCCGCTCACCTTAATGCTGAATCGGGGCGGTATCATCGGCAGCGAGCTTAGGTTCCACCCTTTCCATTGGTCGGTATATTCCTGCGGCTCCAACAGGGCGCACAGGTGTCCGAATCCCCAGGTCACGCAGTAGCCGTTTCCCTCAAAATAGCCATCGCGGCGCTGGTTTGCTCCCAGCACCTTTGCTATTTCTTGTCCCACAGAGGGTTTTTCCGCCACACAAACTATCATCTTTGCCGCTTCGTTCTATTTACGCTTTTTTATTCCGCTTTGTTGAATACACCCACCATATTCGGCAGTCGTTTTTGTTCTGCCAAATCATTGATTCGTTCCATCATCTCGTAGGGTGTGTCGGGGCAGCTCACCATCAGTGTCATATCAGCCTGTTTTGCCAGCAACAGCGTGTCGCACACCGTTGCCACCGGTGCCGAATCCAACACGATGTAGTCGTATTCTTTTTTCAGCTCCTTCATCAGTTTCTCCACCGCCTCCGTTTGCAGCAGTTCCGACGGATTCTCCGATGTTGTGCCGCAAGGTATGTACTCCAGGTTCTCAAAGATTCCGCTGTGGGTCAGCAGTCCGTGTATATCGGTGGTGTGTCCGCTTAGATAGTCCGCCACGCCCTTTCGGTTCTCATCCGAGTGCCCTCGCAGATTCATATCCACCAACACCACTTTTTTGCCGAGCAGCAACAGCGATTTTGCCAGATTAGCGGCCACATAGCTTTTTCCTTCCCCCGCCACGCACGAGGTCACCAGCAATGTGGGATGTTCCACGCCCTCCGGCAACAGATATTGCACATTGGTTCTCAGTTTTCGGAATAGTTCTTCCTCGGCTCCGTCTTTCCAGTTCTGCAATACCTTCTCTTTTCCTTTTGCTATGCGTCCCGCAAACGGAATCTTTGCCTGTTGCCGATATTCTTTCTCGTCGCCTATCTTTCCGCTCAAGAACTCCAACAGGAATAGAATGATGGCAGGAATACACAGTCCCAATATCACGCTGATGAACAGTATGTTTTTGGCCTTTGGCGTTATGCTTTCCGTATCTATTTTCGGCGTATCCACTATGCGAGCCGACAGCGTAGATGCCGCCAGTGCAAAATTATTTTCCTCCCGTTTCTGATACAGATAGAGATACATCTCTTCTTTTATCTTCTGTTGCCGCACAATGCGCACATATTCTTGCTCTTGCGTGGGCACCGATTTCATGCGGGTCGCAAATTTCGAGTCGCTTTGTTCCAGTCCTTTCAGCGCAATGTTCAGGCTCTCTCGTGCCGTCCCCACGCCGGCAATGATATTTTGTCGCATCACATCCAATTGAGCGTTCAGTTGCTCCACTACGGGGTTGCTTTCCGTTGCGGTGCGCAAGATACGCATCCGTCGCAGCAGCATATTGTTGTATTCCGAGATAAAGGACGCCAGCGACGCATCGATCACCGAAGTACCGTCAGCAGCCCCTATGTTTGCGGGAATCAGACTGTATTTCTTCGTTTCGTCTTTCACAAACGCCTCGATATAGTCCACCATATCCAGTTGCACCTTCACGCTTGCTATCTGTTTCTGTTCCTCGCCGTTGGCTTCCAATGCCAGTTTTGCCTCCGTATGCAGGTCGGCTATTTTGTTTGCTTTCTTGTAGTCTGCCACTGCATCTTCCGCCTCGCCTAATTCTTGCGTCACTTTCTCTATCCGTTCGTCGATAAACAAGGCGGTGTTGTTCGCCAGCAGGTTTCGGTCAAGCTGTGCGCTCAGGTTATATTGCTCTATCAGTTTGTTGAGCAGTGCCACATCCCGTCCGGGCATATCCGAGTTGATAGACATATTCACTATGCGTGAACCCTTGTCGTTCAGGCTTATCGACACTTTTTTTCGATAGCTGTCCACCACGCTCAGGTGTTGCGAGCAATAGGCACGAAAACTGTTGCAGTCCTCCGGCGCAGGGCAATTTTGCGTAATGCGCAGTGTGCCGGCGCAGGTCTCTATCGGCTCTGTCAGGTTGTCCAATACCACGCTTGAGCGGTGCAGTTTGCCTCGCCGAACCGTCACCTTATATTTTCCGTCTTTTCGTATTTTTATGGTCACCTTGCACGCCCCTACCCGTTCTTCCCATTTCAGCACTTCCACCGTGAAGGTATGTCGGGGAAACTCACCTTTCCATTTTCCGTCCTTTTTCACCCGATATTCGGTCCATAGGTCGAGGTCGTTCAGCACCTGCGACATCAGGTCGCGCGATTGCAGAATCAGTATCTCGTCATTCACTTCCGTGCTTCCGCTTATTCCCAGCAGGCTCAGTGCCGACGAAGCCCCACCGAGCGACAGCCCTTGTTTGGCATCCCGTATCTGCAGCGAAGCGGTGGTTGTCATTTTCGGAGTAGATTGTGTCAAATAGACCACCCCAGCTGCGCCGCAAAGTACCACGCCTATCACGAACCAGTACCAGTGCCGCAAAGCATAGACCGCCCACTTGCGCAGATCTATCTCCACCATCGTATTGTCTTTCTGTTGTTCCATTTTGTTGTTTTGTCGTTTTTTGTTTTGTGCTTTCAGTGTGTATCAGGTTGTAGTTTAGGCATATAGTTTGTGCCGTATCGCCGTGTAGTTATAGCCCGCCGTAGTTAGCCCGTCGTATCGTGTAGAGATGGTATTTCATACCGTCTCTCCGCCTATTCCGGTCAGGCTATTTCGATGCATTCACCACCGTCACGATCACCGTAGCCGCACTTGCCACCGTCGATACCATGCTCAGCCAGAGGCTCACGTTCGTGCTGTTGATAGCCCGCACTTTGTTCGGCGACACATAGATCACATCGTTTTGTTGCAGGTAGTAGTAGGGCGAGGTGAATAGTTCTTCCGAGTTCAGGTTCAGTCGGTAGAATTCCAGTTTTCCGTTCGTTTCCCGGGTCAGCAGCACATTGTCCCGCTTGCCGTAAGCCGACAGGTCGCCCGCAGCCCCCAGTGCGTCCAATAGCGTCATACGCCCGTTGGTCATCGAATATTGACCGGGGCGATTCACTTCCCCGATTACCGTCACTTTGGCGTTTATCAGTTGTACTATCACCATCGGATTCACCACTTGCCCGCTCAGTCTGTCTTCCACCAAGTCGGCCACTTCGGTCGTCTTCAGCCCCAGCACCTGCAGTTTGCCCAGTATCGGCATTTCGATGTTTCCTTCCGCATCCACCGTGTAGTATTGCAGACTCGGCGTTGTGTTCAGTTGGCTCGAGCCGGGAGCAGTATATACCACCGTCGGCATATTGTACGGCGCCACCGCCTCTTTGTCGAGAGCCGACACCGTGATAGCCAACGCATCGCCGGCTTTTATCACGGGGTCTATTTGTTGCTTAAAGGTTTTATTGATACTGTCCGCCGCGGTCGAATCTATTCCGCGGAAGTAGGTCATCTGTTTTTGGGTCACGCAGCTTGTCGCCAGCATAGCGGTCAGACAAACCAGCACAATCGGATATCGTTTATTCATCGTATTGTTAAACCTGTTATGAAATGCGGGCAGCAGTAGAGCCCCTGTGTTTTTTTCTGCATAAATAATGTGCAAAGATACAACTTTTTTTCCGATTGTCCAAGATAGGCCTGCTTTTTGTCCAAGTTTGTGTATATCGCAAAAAAACCTTACCTTTGTACGCCAAAAAGGTCAAATACTATGACATCCAGCGAACTTCAGAGTATCAAACAGCGCTTTGAGATTATAGGCAATAGTCCTTTGCTCAATCGTGATATCGAAATTGCCGTTCAGGTAGCCAAAACCGACCTCAGTGTGCTCGTCACGGGCGAGTCGGGTGTCGGCAAGGAGCATTTTCCCAAAATTATACACGCCTATTCTGCCCGCAAGCACGGCCCCTATTTTGCCGTCAACTGCGGTGCTATTCCGGAGGGCACCATCGATAGCGAACTTTTCGGTCACGAGAAGGGCGCTTTCACCGATGCCAAGGCGGAGCGCAAGGGCTATTTTGAGATTGCCAACGGAGGCACACTGTTCCTCGACGAGGTCGGCGAATTGCCCATCCAGACGCAGGTGCGCCTGCTTCGTGTGCTTGAGACAGGCGAATTCATCCGTATGGGTTCCAGTCAGGTGCAGAAAACCAATGTGCGGGTCGTGGCAGCCACCAATCTCAATATGAAGAAAGCCATCGAGGAGGGTCGTTTCCGTGAGGACTTGTACTACCGCCTCAATACCGTTGAGATTCGTGTTCCGGCGTTGCGAGAGCGCAAGGAAGACATCCCCTTGCTGTTCCGCAAGTTTTCCGTCGATTTTTGCAGTCGCTATTCCATGCCTTCGTTGGTGCTGACCGATGAGGCAACGGCTCTTTTGCAGTCCTACTATTGGAATGGCAACATCCGTCAGTTGAAAAATATCGCCGAGCAAGTTTCCGTCATCGAGATGGATCATCATATCTCGGCCGATACCTTGCGCCACTACCTGCCCGACAACGAGCGTCAGAGCGGTCTTGCGGTCAGTGCCGTATCGTCAGGCAATGGCGGCAAGGACTATTCGCACGAGATTGGTATTCTGTATAATATGATTCTCAAGCTGCAGCAGGAGCTGAGCGACCTGCGTGCCGAGATGGACGGACACGCTTCTTCCCATATCTACTCTGCCCCACCTGCGCTCATGCAAGGGCAGCCGGCTCCGGTGGTCAAGCACGAGGAGGTGCAAGAGGCAGAGGTGGTTCCCCAGGAGCAGCAGACGCCTCGCAGTTTGGAGGACACCCAGCGGGAGGTCATCCGCAAGACACTTGAGCAGTGTCACAACAACCGCAAGGCGACGGCCGACAAGTTGGGCATTTCCGAGCGCACCCTCTACCGCAAAATCAAAGAGTACGACCTATAAGAATGAAGAATGAAGAATGAAGAATGAATAGCTACAGATTACTATCCGAGCATTTTTCCTTGTACCATCTGCGCTCTATTCCCATTCATACTCTCACTTAGACTTCCCTTCCACTCACACACATACTCTCACATACTCTCACATACTCTCATACTCTCATACTCTCACACACACTCTCTAACTCATACTTTTTTCCACCCACTTTTTCTGTCAACCGATAAAAATTCCCCTTTCTCAAAAATAGCCACTTAAAATTTATAAACACACAATGAATATC
>CAVKVE010000010.1:35285-36909 GCA_963659655.1 Bacteroidaceae bacterium
AGTCTCTTACAGCTCCGTTCCCAGCACCGAGAACTCCTTATCGCCGCGCACGATAACCACTTGTCCGTCGCGCACCACTTTCTTTGCTTTCGCCGTCACAGCGTCTGCCTCGGTGTTCTCTATCGGTGTCCAGTTCGGTGGCATGATGCCATATACCATCGAGCAGTTCGCTCCTGAATACGATTCCCCGTTGGGTTTCAAGTCCATAATGAGATAGTCGCCGTTGTATGCGCCGTCCCAGCCCCAGTTGAGGTGATAGTAATAGACACCATCTTTCAGTTTATAGCCGTCTATCACGAAGCAATGTCCCGACATACCCGATGCAGGTGCTCCCGCATAGATGATAGGATGCCCTGCCTGCAGCTCCTCACGAATGGTATAGACCCAATCCAACTCAATGATATTCATGTTGCCCGTAGCATTACCATAAGCCACCTTGCTATCATATTTGAAGTTGTTCTTCAATACACCCGGCACATCGCCCGTGTTGCTTCCGCTGCCGTCTTTGCTGTAGTTCATATTCAGTGCCGCGCCGCACGCCAACATCAGCGTAGCCACTGCATCCGCCTGCGCTGAGGTGTATTTGGTATGCGTATAGTCGCCAATGATATTGCTCCAGTCAAAAGGATAATCAGCCAGGTCTATCGTTTTGGCTCCCGAATCTCCACCCGTATAGGTTACCTTCCCCGTACCGACACTCGGATACTCGTAGTAGTACATCACTTGCGCCATTGCCGTAGCCACACAGCCGGTCACCGCACGCCCACCATTGATATTGGGGCATTTATTGTTGTAGGGGGCATCCTGTCCGTAGCGAATGCCTTTCTTCTCCAATAGTGGGCTGATCGAATCCGGTTCCCCGGCCTCTACCACGAAGAACTGCTCCATGCTCTGTCCTTCGGCCACTTGCTCCATAGCACGGTCGTAGGCCTCAAAGAATGCCCGCTGTCCGTCTGTCATCTCGCTACGGTCACGCAGCGCATCCGCAGGGTTATCGAAATACACCGGCACCAATTGTGCGTTTGCTTGCAGTGCCATCACCATCGGGACAGCCAACAATAATACCTTTATCTTTTTCATACGCTTATTATTTATTCGTTCCTAAAATTCTCCAAACTCCCAAATCTCTATAATTCCAAATCTCCAAATCTCCAAGATTCTAAGATTCTAAGATTATAAGATTATAAGATTATAAAAAAATCCAAATCTTCAAGAATATTCCAATCTCCTCAAAAAATTCCATTCCTTCAAAATTCCCGAACCACTCCCGAACCTAATAGTACAACATCCGTCCGCTTGCCGCTTTCCGGGTCATCTTATTTTCAATGATTTTCACCAGATAGATGTTGTTTGTCTGCATGCCGTCCGTTGGAATGGTCAGCACACTCGTTCCGTATGCGATAGCTTCGCTTGCTATCAGCTGCCCCACCGTATTATATACATAGAGGGTCGTCTTTCCGTTCGCCGGTTCCGGCAGCTTGGTCGTATAGACTCCGTCAGCGTCACGCACGATGGTCAAGTGTATAGCACCCGATGTTTTCGATAGGGTGGTCACTTCCATGGCCGTCGACAACCCGGAGTAGTGCTCTTCGCACCCCTTGTCTTCGTAGGCTTGCACGCGTGC
>CAVKVE010000011.1:0-14956 GCA_963659655.1 Bacteroidaceae bacterium
ATCCACTTCGCCCATGTAAAGGATTCGTCCCAGTTGGACAAATTACGGCCAAACATCCAGGTACACCAGTTGCCGCTGCCGGAGAAATACTGAATCTCGAGAATGGTCTCGCGCGAGTTGCGCAGCGTGGCGTCCGTGCCGTTGAAACCGAACAGATTGCGGTAATCCGGCTCCAGCTGGATGCCATCGGCAAAGACCTTGTCGCAATAGGAAACCACCTCTGCCCAATCGCCCAGCTCGGCATACATCTTAGCGAGCAACGCATAGGCAACCGTCTTCGAGAGACGCGTCTTGTCGGCACTGTTGAGGTCGGGCGCATAAGGGATGGCTTCCGTCAGGTCGTTGATGACCTGCTGATAAGCCTCAGCCTGCGTGGATGGTTTCGGGAAATAGATAGGATAGACAGAATCGATGTTAGCCGCCGTGATATCGGGAGCCTCCGACAAGTTGAGCGGGATGTTGCCAAACCAGTGCGCCAAATCGAACAACATCATACCCCGGAAAATGAGCGCCTCCGCCTTCCATTGCTTGCGTTCTGCTTCGGTGAAAGCAGGATCGGGCACAGCATCGATATTCGAGATGACGACATTGGCCTTGGCGATGTCCTCCAGATAGCGATCCCAGTCGCGGGCAATATCGGCATTGGATGCGTCCAGCGCATTGGTCTCTACCGGAACGACCTCAGCACCCGTGGTGCCGGCGTAGGCGTTGTCGGTGCGAGCCTCACCAAAGAGCAGGTAATCGACATACCAATGCTCCTGGCGGTCTATCATAATCTGATAAAGGTTCTTATAGACCGCCTCCATAGCGGCACGGTCCTTATATTTGATACGCGTATCGGTGGTATCCGTACTCGAAATGTTCAACTCCGATTGGTCGGATATCGGCTCTATATCCAGGCTGCATGCACCCAGCGTGGTGGCAAGAGCAAGCGTGGCAATATAAATATACTTTTTCATATTCGTGTCTTTTATGGTAATCGGTTATTAGAATGCTATATTGATACCCAAAACGAAGGAACGGGTCTGCGGATAAGTACCATAGTCCAATCCCTGCACGGTGCCGCTGTTGCCGCTCTGGTTCACCTCCGGGTCCATACCCATATAGCGGGTGAGCGTGAACAGATTCTGCGCCGAGAAATAGGGCTGGAGCTTGGTCATACCGATTTTCTTCATCCAGTTGCCGGAGAAATCGTAAGCAATGGTCAAATCCTTGAGGCGAATATAGCTGCCATCCTCAACGAAATAGTCGCTTATCTTCATATCGAATCCTGCCTTAGGAATATCGGTAATCATACCCGGACGACGCCAACGATCCAGCACACGGCTCGATTGGTTCTTGGCATCGTACATACCTTCGGTCTCGATTCGGCTGGCATTGAAAATATCGTTGCCGTAAGAGCCCTGCAGCATGAAGCTGATGGACACGCCATAGAAGCGGAAGGTGTTGGTCATACCGAATGTGAAATCAGGATTCGGGTCGCCGATATAAGTACGATCGGATGCGGTAATCTTGCCGTCGCCGTTGATATCGACATAATTCAGCTCACCCGTCTCGGGATTGACGCCATTGGTCTTGTAGCCATAGAACGAACCCAACGGCATGCCCGGCGTATTGCGAACACAGTACTCGGCCAGCACATCGGTCACCTTGGCATCGTAATACACCTGGCTGGTGGCGAGCTTCTCAAGCTTGTTCTTGTTGTGCGAGATATTGAACTGCGTATCCCATTGGAAATTCTTGCGCACGAAATTGTGGCTGCTGATGGTGAATTCCACACCCATATTGCTCATCTCGCCCTCGTTACGCTGAATGCTGCTGACAGCGGCACTACCCGCAGGCAGGCTCACCCACATCAACATATTGCGCGTGTATTTGTAGTACCAATCGAAGGTGAAACTCAAGCGGTTGTGAAGCAGCGTCCAGTCGAGTCCGACATTGCCCTGCGAGGTGGTCTCCCAGGTCAGGTCGGTGTTGCGCAGCGACGACTGGCTATAGGTCGGCACGGCATGCTCCTTGCCGCTCTCCCACCAGTTCTGACGGTTGATAGAATAGCGCTCGAGGTATGCGTAGTCGCCGATACCGGCTTGGTTACCCGTCTGTCCCCAGCCGCCACGCAGCTTGAGGTCGTCAATCCAAGTGACATTCTGCATAAACGGCTCGCCGGAGATACGCCATGCGGCACTCACCGAGGGGAAGAAGCCCCAACGATGACCCGGTGCCAACTTAGAGGAACCATCGGCACGGAAATTAGCCGAAAGCAGATAGCGGCTGTCGTAGTTGTAGCTGATGCGTGCAAAGCCCGACATGATAGCCCACTCGCTGGCCGTGGTCGAAGTGCTGCCCGGATCGATCTTGTTGGCAGCGTTCAGCGTCTGAATCGTACCGTCAGCATAGTGGCTGCCGTAGATGCCCGCCCAGGTATAATTGGAGTGGGTGTAGGAGCTACCGGCCATGATGTCGAGCCCATGACGGTCGAGCTGCGTATTGTAGCTCAACACATTATCCCAAACCGTAACCAAATCGGACGAACGGGTATCGGTGGCCTCACCGTACTGGTTGCGTCCCCAGCTGGTCTTGTCGGGGTCGAGGAACGAGGTATAGTTGATCATACGCAGGTCCTCCGTGAAGGTGGTCGTGAATTTTAACGAGTGGTTGTAGGTGTCCTCTCGGTTGAAACGCTTGGTGTCGTACAGTGTGAATACGCCCTTGCCGCTGGCCACCATACGGTGGGTCTTGGTGTGCTGGTTGCGATAGCGCTCCATGTTCTCGAGCGGGCTTGTGATGTTGCTCACACCATAGAAGTTGGTATAGTAGTGGTTCGGGTTTTCGGTGTCCCAGATAGGTGCGTAGGTCGGCGTATTGATAACCGACAGCACCAGACCACCACGGTTGGCACCCGTACCCGAAGAGATACCGCCCTGATTGTCGCTATACGAATACGCCACATTAGCACCTACATTGAGCCACTTGGCCACATCGGCATCCACCGAGGTGCGGAAATTGTAACGCGAATACTTGGTGGTCGGCACAACGCCCACCTCATTGGTGTAGCCGCCCGACATATAATAATTGACCTTGTCCGTACCACCGCTGACCGACACCTGATAGTTCTGCGTCGAACCGGTCTTGTAGGTCTCATCGAACCAGTTGGTCTCATCTTTCAGCCCGTCGGGCAGCACCACATTCGAGCCGAGGTCTTGCAGATACTCTTTGTATTGCTCAAAATTGAGGCTCTCCATACGCTTTGCCACGCGTGTCCAGCCGCCGTACATCGAGAAATCGACATGGATCTTCTCCTTGCTCGCCGAGCCGGCCTTGGTGGTGATCATAATCACACCGTTTGCCGCACGCGAACCATAGATAGCCGCAGACGAAGCATCCTTCAGAATCTGCATCGACTCGATGTCGTTGGGCGCCAAGAAATCGATATCCGTCATAGGCACTCCGTCAACCACATAGAGCGGGTCGTTGGAGGCGTTCATAGAAGTTGTACCACGCACACGGATCACCATGCCTGCGCCCGGCTGACCATTCGGCTTGACCACCGTCACACCGGCTGCCTTGCCCTGCATGGCCTGTGCGGCACTCGTGATAGGCACTTTCTCCAAGTCCTCCGTGCTGACCGAGCTGACGGCGGTGGTCACATCACGACGCTTGACCGCACCATATCCGATAACCACCACCTCGTCGAGCGCCTCGGTGTCGTCGGTGAGCGTTACCGTAATAGCCGAACCGCTTTTGGCTGCCACCTCAACGGTTTTCATACCCACATAGCTGACCACAAGCATTGCCTTGGGGTTGCTGACTGTCATCGTAAAATTACCATCGATATCCGTCACCGTACCATTACTCGTACCCTTTTCCAAGATACTTGCACCGATGACCGGTTCATGCTTCGTGTCCTGCACCGTTCCGCTCACCGTGATGCCCGCCATAGCAGACATCGTCGATAGGAACAGCACAGCCACTGCTAAAAAGAATTTGTGTTTCATGGTAGTATTGGTTTTGTGTTTTTCCGATTGCAAAGTTACAACAAAATTATGCACCCATGACACTCCGAAAATACCCCTGTGGGTCAAAAGTGGTATGTTTTATAACATATTCGCTGTATCGTACTGATACTCTGTGCGTTATATTTCACGAAAACAGTGAAAAAGTGGATGCAACACAAACAAAAATCCGTGTAGAAAATCAATTTCTACACGGATTTTAGTCAATTTTTCTACTTTTGTCCGATGGGCGACCGCTCTTTTTCGGCTCTTTTCAACCCGAGTAGCCCCCTCGGCGAAGCGCTATCGTACGAATACTTTTTGGCGGGCAATCGTGCCGTTCTGGAGGCGTACCTCAGCCACCAGCACTCCAGCAGGAGCCGCCATGGTCAGCACCGGAGTGCCCGAAACCGATTTCTCTGCCACGAGCATACCCGTCACGTCGTAGAGGCGAACCGATGCGATGTCGGCGTTGGCGACTACATTCACCAATCCTGCCGCAGGCGAGAACACACTCACGGTACTCTCAGCATCCGGCGTAACCACCGAGCCGTTGTCGGTCGGCGTGTCGTCTTCGCCCGATTCCTTTTTCGGACCCTGAATATAGTAACGCATCTCGTGGTTCTGCGGTATTTCTACCGTAATCTCCGTGCCGTTGATGATTCGGCTCTTCGTACCAGTCTGTGCGTCAACAAGATAGCACTCCTGTTCCCAGTCGGTCAGCGTGAAATAGAGCGTCATTTTGCCGTCGTTCACATCACGCATATCGTTGCTAACCAAGAACCCAAGCGGCACGATACCAATCTGCTCGCGCACATCGATAGAGAGTCCTTTGTCGCCCACCAGCGAGTACATATTCATCTCCGACGCACCATTGCGGATGGTTCCGTCATCGGCCACGCCCGTCGAGATAAAGAGTGCATCCTCGCTCACATCGTATCCGTCGTTGGCGAAATCGGTAGCCACGAGGTCGAACGAAGCGGTGGCAGCATTCGACATATCGCCCGCATAGCGAACCCCCGCTGCCACGTGCATCAGCCCGTTGCTCAGGTAGTGTCCTTGATTGCTGTGTGCAGTGCGCTTCGGAGCTTTGGTCACGGTGTTGGGCTGATAGTTGGTGCGCCCGCCGTTCATGTTCGAGGTAGCCAAACAGTTCACAGTGAGCACCAGCTCGAGGTCGGTTTTCTTATCGCCACCCTTGGTATATACCAGCACCGACTCAAACGGCGCCACGAAACGGCTCTGATAGGTCACATTATATTTGTTGCGGCTTTTCCACTCGCCGTCTATCATCACCTTGTAGTTCGATTCCAGCTTGTCGCTGTTGGCGTAGAAGAATGCCTCCGCATCCACATACGCCATGGTCGGGTTGCCCCAGATGAACCACTCGCTCGGGGTGTTGTTGTGCAGTGTCACCTTCATCCGTCCGTTCTCGTCGGGCTCGAAGGCGAACTGATGCGCATTCGTTCGGTCTACCGTCACGCTGCTCTTCACTTGTCCGTCAAAATACATATCATATTTCGTGTCGGGCTTCGGCAAGCGGATGGTTATCTGCTTGTCTGTCAGGTTGTCCGGACCCCAGATACCCATTTGCAGACCGCCGCACGCATCGATTTTCTTGTCCAGCGTGTTGCTCGAGAAGAACACCAAGTCGCCGTTTCCTTGCAGCTTGTTATAGGTATTATAGTTTCCGTTCGGGCTGTAGTGCAGCGTCTTCACCGAGTCGTTGTAGTAGGTGCTCCATGCAGCGTAGGCAGCCGACGAGTCGCGCACGCCCTTGAATGAGCTGACCGTGAAGTAGTCGGTGCTTTCTATGTTCTTCGCCGAGGCGTCCGCATAGTTAGCTCCGGTGTGCGGCACATAGAAGTCGCCGCTATACACATCCTTCAGCGGCGTAGCCACCGAGTGCCAGGTGTCTTTGTTCAGCGTCATATCCACATACACCGAATCGTAGGCGAGCTTCTGTTGGTTCAGCATCGTGGCTTGCGATTGGAACAGTATCTTGTGGCATTTTGCCGTCACATAGTTTGCGTCCATCGGGTAGAACACGCTGTCGCACAGGTACGGGTATCTCCGCACATCGCTCAGTGTCGGTATCACCACGTCGGTCTCTGCCAGCGGCACCATACCGTTATCCACCAGCTTGCCGTCAATGATGGCGCTCCAGTTGGCATCATCGCCCCAGTAGTCGCTCTCTATAGGCGCCCATACCACCGTATCGGGCACTACCACTACGGTGAAATAAACCGTACCGATCGAGCAATCCGTGTCGACGCCCGAGTCGTGCGTCGATAGCGATTGGTTCAGCAGCGTCACCATCATGGTGTATTCGTATCCGGGTCGCATGGTGTGCGTATTGGCGTGCCAGAATCCCGGAGCCTCTCCGCTACCCCAGCTCGATTCCGCATTGTGCCGTGCCTTCATCGCCGCCACATGAGCCGCATCCACCGGTCGGAAAGTGATGGTATCACCCTTCGTATAGTACCCATTCTTATCTTTCACATCCTGATAGATTCGGTCTTGCGTGTAGCGCATGCTGAATTGGTCCACGCCCGCCTTGTCGGCTATCAGTTGTTGCACCGTCGGGTCGGTCGAGCTTACCACGCGGCAGCTGTCCCATCCGAATACCACTCGGTCCGATATCTCCGTCACAGGCACACGGAACGCGGTGTTTGCGGCTTTGGCGGCCACACGCACACGCGGAATGGCGTGTTTCTGCTCGTCGGTCATTTTGCTGATCTCTATCGGCGACACATTCACCGTGTGGTCGCTTGCGCCGGTGTAGGCACGCAGGAAGGTTCGGTTCGAGCAGTTGTCCAGCGTATATTGTGCGTCCCCGTATTCCACTTGTGCCGTCCCTGCAATCGGGAATATCCAGTAGCGCAGGGTGTCTTGTTGGCGCATATAGAACTGATCCGAATCTTTGTACAGCTTCAGCAGGTTGCGGTTGTATAGGTCGGCTATCAGCTTATAGTGTTCCTCCAGCAGCACGGTGTGCTTTTCGCCGTCCGTACCTATCGTGTCTTGTACAATCTCCGATAGGTCGCTTGCCGTGTAGTTGCTGATGCTCGGGTAGCGGCGCAGTTCCGCCAGCGCATCCTGCACTTTGCCTCGCTCGTAGCCGTATTTGGCAAGGAAGGCGGCATCGGCTTTTGCTTTTTGGTCGCTGGTCAGGGTAGCAATGTTATCGGGGTCGTATACATCATCGAACTCATATCCTATCAGCCAGTCGGCTTTTGCCAGCGCACTCAGCGTCACATCTTTTCCGCTTATCTCTATGGTGTTGTTCACGTTCACCGTCACAGGATAGAGTCCGTTGGCGCACGCACCGAGTCGTGTAGTAGTCTCGCCGTTGCCGAATTTTAGGTTGGTCTTGTTCTGAATAGCCAGCGCGGCGGTCATGGCGCATTCGGGGTTCTTCAGTTCGTCGATGGTGGCAGCCATGTTCAGCGCATACTTGCCTGTCGAGGGCGTGCAGGCGTTGCTGATCAGGTGCGCTATATATAATATGTATCGCGAGCCGCTGTTGTCGGTGGTCTTCACATAGCCTTTCAGCTCATAGCCCATCTTCAGCGTGCCGGCAGCCTTGTCTTTTCCGTATAGGGTCTCCAGCGAGTCTATCATCTGGCTTGCCGAGCCGAACACTCTGTGGCTCTCGTCGCCGAGCTTGGTCGTCAGGTTCTTGGTCGGGTCGTAGCCCTTTGTCGGAATATAGATAGCACCATAACGGTCGCTCTTCGTTTGCGCCCAGCTCGACGGGTAGTGATATACAGCCTGCACCATCGTGTCCGCCTTCGTGTTCTCTACCGTGTAATACAGCTTTTGGTCGGCTCCCGTCGAGGTCATGTTGTCGTAGTCTATGCGCACCACGGCCACAGTCATATCCTCCACCTCGCACGAGGTGAATGCTTGGTATGCCTGCAGCGGCAGTTTGGTGGCGTATAGGCACACATCGTCGATGAAGAAGTCATTACCCGATACATTGGTCGCAAAGTTATATACCGCTATTCGCGTCTGCGCATAGTTTTCTTTCGACACCACAGGGAAATTCACTTGCATCCATCCGCTTTGGAGAGGAATAGTCCCCGCAAAGAACGCGCCAACCGAGGTCCAATCCTCGCTGTCCGAGTTGCGTCCTTGCACCTCAAATCGGAATATAGGTAATGTATTACCGCCGTCAGCTCCTGTGGCCGGGTTGCATACCCACAGATAGCAGTACATCTGCTGTCCGGAGCATAGTTGTGCATCGGTCGATATGGTGGTCACCAATCCGGGCTGCATTTTTCCGTCGACATACATCATATATCCGTTGGCGGCTCCCCCGTGCTGTTCGCCTAATGCCCAGTCATAAGGATATATAATCTTGTTTACCAAGCAGTACTCACCATAGAATGGGAAGTTTTGCGAGTTAGCACCAATAGGGCTTACTCGTTTGTGTTTCGTATTGCCGGCAGCATCATACACAAATCCGAACGAAGAGTTGTCCGCAGCCAACGGATTCGGATAGAACACCAATCCCGCAGCATCAAGACTCCCGGCTTTTGTGCCGAAGTTGAAATCTTGTTCTGCCAGCAGCTTGTAGTTCTCCGTCACCTCTTTGTGTGACATCAATTCCTTCGTAGAAGGTCCATACTTGCTTTGCGGTACATAAGTCACCGTAAAGACGGCAATATACAAGTCCTTTTTGTCTCTCGTAGAGCTACCCGGCACATACAATGCATATTGAATTACCTTGGCATCCGATGATTTTACCTTCTGATAATCATTCGTATAATTATCGCTCAATCTGCTCCAACTACCATACGACGCTCCCCCATCTGTTGATTCTCTTTGCTTCCATTGAGCGGTCGCGACATCACCGACTTGATATAAAACGGTGTCTGTCGTACATTTCCTCCCTTCTCTCAACGACCATACACAAGTCTCTTTCGGACCATAATACCAATACGACAATTCCGATTGGTGATACAGATAGTTCCGGTGTGTGAGATTAGTCGCCAAATAGACATCCTGCCCGGTCAGTGCAATATACTCATGCGTCTCGTATGGGTTGTCCGTAGAGGTACATTTCATCAGCGAATCCGCCATATCCTCTGCCGGCAGCAAGTGCCAAATCTGTCTGTACGACAGCGTCGGCTCTTGTATCTCCGTCTTGGTTATCGAAAAATCTTGATATGCACTCGCATCCAAAGCAATGTTTCGCTTTTGCTTATCCGACCATGCTTTTATTTTCGGTATCATATTGGTAGGAACAGAAGTCGCACCACCCACCGGCATTGTACTCGAATTCGTGCTGTAGTATCCTCTCGAAGCACTCGGTTCAGCGGTATTTATCGCAGTAAATAGGTTGCCATTCTTATCTTGCGGTTTGGGACTCCAGAAATTAGTAGTTGTCTTCAGCGTTCCATTGTCCATATAGTATTGAGGATCCATGTCGCTGTCAAAGTCATACCACCGCCAATAGCCCTGCATATTGGGTTCGTTAGCCACAAATGCGATCTCTTCTCCCGACTTATAGTATATCGTTTTCTCCACCGTATGCACACGCTGATACTGTATGCCTCGTGCATTTTCCGGCATCAGGTCAGCATACCCACCTTTCGTATGTACAAAGGTAATATCTCCTTTCGCTGTCGATGAATATTGCTGTATATAGTTGAACGAGGTGCTATGATAGGTTCCTCTCGTAGCGGTGCATACCAATTTCACCCCACGCATAACACTATTATTGGACACATAGCTGATAGTCACCGTGCTATTTGCCGTATCCACTTTCAGGTCGGTTATCCATGTGCCTGCGAAGTCTTGGTTATCTTCCGTACGCAGCGCAAACTGCACTTGGTCGAGGTCTTTCATCGCCACCGCATTG
Organism: Bacteroidaceae bacterium; assembly: GCA_963659655.1. Taxonomy (GTDB): domain Bacteria; phylum Bacteroidota; class Bacteroidia; order Bacteroidales; family Paludibacteraceae; genus Colicola. The sequence continues at coordinate 9,862 of CAVKVE010000011.1, forward strand.
CGTGTGTTGGTGTATACCGAGTCTATCACGCCTGCCGCCGTGTAGCGTATCTCCGTCTTCACTTCCTCAAAGCTGTAGGTAAAGGTCGCCGTTCCGCCCGCAGCCGGCAGCATAGGGCTTACCGGATTCACCGTCACATAGATCGAGTCCGTCGACGCAATTTGTCGGTAAGCCACACGCGAAAAATGAGAGGCAAACGAACTGAGCACCGTGCCGTTTTTGTCTATCACGTCGCATACCAAGAAGTCGCCGTAGTTCGCAGGTGTAACGACGCCTTGTTGGGTCGCATCCACCACGTTGTACGGACTAACGCTGTCGGGCGTTATCTCTATGCTCCAGCCTCCGTTGTAGGTAGCATCGCCGCGTGTCAGTATGTTGCGGGGTTTCTCGTTCTGATAGGCAGCCACGTTCGACAGCTTGTTGTCTATCTGCTTTGCATCCAATAGCGACTGCGAGTTAGTGTACGAGCCGTCACCGTTCGATGCCCAATAGAATCGTGCGTCTAATCCGTATTTATTAATCAGATTTGTTGCGCTCGTTTCGATAATCGGGTCTACCAACATCACATCGCTCGAAGCCATCCCATGCTTTCGCGCGTACTTACAATATAGGTTGGTCGAGTCTACCAGCGTCACATGGAATTCTTGCTTCATCCTTTGTGCCGTAGCAGCCGCTTTGTCTTTGGCGTAGCCGAATTGCGTTGCGCTCGGGGTGGCGGTTATGTCGAACGACACGGCGCTCTCCACGGTCCATTGATAGGCCTGCATGAAACGGCTCGCCGATTGGTGGAGTTGGAATCCGAAGCTGCTCGTGCGTTCCGTTCGCATATAGTTGCCGTCGGCCATCGTTCCCTCTATCGACACATCCTTGTCTTTGTCGTACGACTGCATGAAATAAGCACCATTATCTTTATAGAACACCGGCAGGAACGAGGTAGCTCGTTCCGTGTCGTAGTCGTGGTAGTTTTCCTCTTCCTCGTCCATGTAGTAGCCGAAGCTGCTTGAGTGCGCAGAGTCGTTCACCAATGTCAGCACCACATTGTTTTTCGAGTCGGTCGTGTAGGCTATCCATTGCTTGGTCAGCAGGTTCTGCGCACGCATCCGCACTCGGTCACGCGGCCAGTACATATTGTCGTCTACGCTCACCCATTTTCTTTGCGGTGTCACATCCACGATATACCATAGGTCGTTCAGCCCCGTCACGCGTCCGCCGTATCCCTCAATCGTGTAGTTCCCGCTCGCGTCTTTCTGTGCCGAGAACACGAGGTAGGTCGTATCTTGATACGAGGTCGAGTAGAAGTAGTAGGTATTGGTTCCCACTTTCTCCGTGCTGTATATCACCTTATCTCCGTAGGCTTTCGCATCGTGTTCATCTTTCGTTATCTGTCGTACCACATCCGTAAAGGTGATTCGCGGATAGCCTAACGACACCGTGTCGCCAAACACATACCAGTGTCCGTCGGGCATGAGGCTCGCCTCAGCCGGCATCGACACCACGAGAGCCATTGCGAGGCTCACCCACAGCGCAATATGTTTCGTTATTGTCTTCATAGTCTGTATCTTATAGGGTTTTGTTGGATTTCACCATTTTCTTTACCATTTTTGCGATGCCATACACCATGGCGCACACCGCCATCGGCACCACCATATCGCCAATCGGAGCTAACTGTCCGTTAGCAGGTTCTCCCGGTCGTTTCGAGCGCATCACACCCGTTGGTTCTGTCACCGATTCGTAGCCCATCACGCCGTATTCCATTTGTTCGTTGATAGCCACAAACGAGCCGGTTCCCACCGGTTGCATGGTGCTATACGCAATAGTCTGTCCGAACGAACTCGCAGCTCGTTGGCTGTACCCGATTTGGTTTCCTGTGTTTGGGGTGTTTCGGTTCAGATACGCACTCGTGGTCTGCATCGAGGCGTTCACCCCGCTGCACGAGTTCGAGTAGGCAGAGTGTTCCTCTCTGCCCATGTTTCCGGCGTATGCTGTTGCTGTCGAATTTAGCCACACACCCATGTTTTCGTTACCTTTCATTTCTTCTTATAGTCATTGTTGTGCCCGCTGCCGTACCGATTCGCATCTTTTCGGCAATGAGTAGGTTTATTGTTCTTTTTTGTGCTTCTTCGGCTCTCGCCCATACTTGTCGGGTTCTCAGGCTCTCGCCTCTTTTTGTGCTTCTCAGGCTCTTACCCATAGTCTGTCGGGTTTCCCATAGTTTGTCGGGCTTACCCATAGTTTGACGGCTTCCCATAGTTTGTCGGGCTTTCTGCCCTGCTACAACACTTTTGCGCTTGTGGGCTGACTTCACCGCTCTTAGCCCCACCGGGCTTATGGTCCATAAGCCGTACGCATTGGCGCGACACCTCTCTTTTGTTCAGGTCGCCCTTCTAATCCCCTTTGTTTCGCCCCGTTTGTTTCAAACAAATCTATCGAATGTTTGAATTTAGCATTTGGATTTCTTTTCTTGTACCTTAAAAGCGGGCGCAAAGTTACGACATTCCATCCGAAGTACCAAACTTTGTGTGCATTTGTACATCATTTTGTCATAATAAAAGTCGTTTTTCTGCTATTTTTGTGTTCTATATTGCACCAAAAACGCACTTTTTTTCCTTTCTTGCACCAAAAACGCACCCAAAACACACTCAAAATCTCTCAACGACTAACTCTAACTTTCCTCAATTTTCAACTCAAAAACTTCTCTCAACGCTCAACACTCTACCTCTCGCAACACTCAACAAAAAACAAAGATGGCTGCTTGCGAACCTGCAAGCAGCCATCTTTTCTCATCGTACCATCACTTTCCGATGCCCCGCCACGCCATCTCGCAGCGTCACATCCACCAGCACCACGCCCGTTGGCGCGTCTATCGTATAGACGGCGGTCGCCGCAGCAGGTTGTGCTTCGTTGAGCAGCCGCCCCGTGATGTCATACACACGCACGGAGGCAATATCGCTTTGTGCCACTACCAGTATACGTTCTTTGGCGTTCGAGAACACCTCTATCTGTGTCGATGCGTCGGTATCCACCTGTGCGTCGTCGTGGTCCGTTGGGGTCGGATTCGGGTCGTACGCCTCGCCTTGCAGGTAGTAGCGTATCTCGTGGTCGGCAGGGGTGGCTATACGCACGCGCATATCGTTGTATATGCGTCGTTTCTGCCCGGTGTAGCTGTCGCACAGGTAGCATTCCTCGCCCCACGCCCGATTGGTTTGGAATACTAATGTCAGGCTGTCCGAGCGATAGTCCGGCAGGATGACAAAGCCTAACGGCACGATGCTCATTTCGGGGCGCAGGTCGGCCGCCAGCAGCGTGTTGCCCGCCATGGTGTAGAGGTTCACGGGCGTGGTCGAGGTCGATTCCTTCACGCCGTATTCCACACCCGACGAGATGAACGGAATGTCCTCGTCGGCGTCGTAGCCGTTGCTCGTGAATTCCGACAGCAGCAGTTGCGCCTCGCCTTGTTGGTATTGTTTGTCGCCGTACGCATTCACGCCGCCCGATACCACGGTTATGTTCATCCGCTCCGGTTTCACGGTCCGTCCCTTCGCCCGCTTCCGTGCCGCCGCAGCTGCTTTTCCCGCAACCGAACCTTCTGTTCTCGAAGTCGAGCCTTCTGTTTTCGCAACCGAACCTTCCGTTTCCGATACCGTAGCGGTTGCCGTGTTGTTCCTATCTCTCGGCACCAGGCTCAGGTGGCTCGGGTATAGTTTTACCTCGATTTCCCGAACCACTCCCGAAGCATCTTTGCTTAGAAGCATAGCCGACTGCATAGGAGCGAGGAAGTGATCCGCAGTGGTCGTGCTTTGTGTCACGCTTTTCCACTGTCCATCCACCTGTATTTGGTATCCGGAGGGCGATAGCACATCCAGGTTTGCCCCGATAAATTGCGCCATATCGATGTATGCCATCGTGGGGTTACCGAATAGGAATCCCTGTTGTCCGGCGATGGGCGTTCCTGTCCCGTCCGTCTTTTGGTTCTTGATGCGCAGCGTAATGGTCATGGGTCGGTCATTGCCCGTCGTACCCTCATCCGGCACAAATCCGAGTTGGTATGCCTCCGTTCGGTCCAGTTGCTCTACCTGCCCCGTTTCCTGCCCGTAGCCGTTGTAGTATTTGTAGCTTGCGTCAGGCTTAGGCAGACGGATGTTCAGCACTTTTGTGTCGTCGGTCGGACCAAATCCGGCTACCGACAGTCCTTGACCCGGCTCGAGTTCAATTCCCATCGAGTTCGATTCCGTAAAGTGGGCCGTTGTGCTGACCACGGTTTCCTCGCCGTAGTCGTGCATTTTCACCACATCTTTGTTGTAGTACGATGCCCATACCGCATAGGCAGCCACGCTGTCGCGCGATCCTTTGAACCCGCTCACCACGAAGTCCTCCGTGCTTTCCACCGATTTACCGCCGCTGCCGTACTGTCCCGAGTGCGGCACAAACAGGTCGCCCGAGTAGGTCGCTTTCAGCGGCGAAGCTATCGTGTACCAGCCGTTTGCCGGCAGCGTCGCGTCAATGTATGCCTGCTCATAGTTCAAGTTCTCTTGTCCGAGCATTTTCGCCCCTGAGCGGAACTGCACCTTTTTGCACACATTCGTGTGGTAATGCACATCCTGCTTATAGAGTATGTTTTCCTCCTCGTCGGGTACGATGGTCGGATATTTCAGCTCATCGGCAAAACGGGTCAGGTCATATTCCGGCAGCACCACCATCGAGCTTCCTAACGGAGTGTAGCCCCAGCTCATGGTCTGTCCATCCACAATGCCTCGCCAGTTGCGGTCGTCGCTCCATAGATAGACGCTGTCGTCGGTCATAGCCGTCGGGGTCCAAACCAGCGTGTCCGGCACTACCACTACATTTATATAGGCGTAGCCCACCAAGCACCCTTCGTTTTGCGGGTCCGACATTGCATTGGTCGTTTTGGTCATCATCTGCAGCCGCAGCGTATATTCGTATCCGGCGCGCATGCTGTGCGTGTTGGTCACCCATAGTCCGGGGTGTCCGGTCTGCCACGCCGACCCGCTCTCCCGCTGAATGGCCTTCATCGAATCCACATGGTTTTGGTCAATGGGTCGGAAGAATATCGTATCCCCCGCCACATAATAATCCG
>CAVKVE010000011.1:14985-31451 GCA_963659655.1 Bacteroidaceae bacterium
TTCGTTCCCCCATTTGTCACACCACTCGTCACCCCATTTCCCGAACTGCCGGAAACGCTACTTGATCCACTTCCTGAAGTACTGCTTACCCCACTATTTCCCGAACCAGTCCCGAACCTATTCTGTGTAAAGTGCATCGAAAGGCCACTCGTTCCTATGAGCGGACTCACTATCGGGTCGGTGCTTAGCACCACTTGTGTGCTATCATAGCATATCACCACGTCCGACCCAATCTCCTGTATCGGCACGGCGAACCTTGTATTCGCATCGCTTTCCGATATGCGCACCCTTGGCACCTCGTTGTCTGTTATATCCTTCACCGCTAATCGGCTCAGGTTCAAGCTATACTGACTCTCCACGCTGAATACCATGATGTAGGTCGGCTCGGCGCATTGGTTCAGTATGTAGGTATTTCCGTTATAGGTCGTCTTGGCTGTCCCCGCTATCGGGTATATCCAGTAGCGGCAGGTGTCCTGCGACCGCATATAGATGTGCTGCCGCTCTTTCCATAGTATCAGCTTGTCCTGCTCCACTAATGTCTTGATAATGCTGTAGTGGCTTTGGTCATTCCAGTACTCAATGTTCGGATTCACCTCGCTGATGTCCGTAGCGGCGTAGTTGGACTTCTTGTTGCCGATGGTGTCCCGACGCAAGTCCTCTATAGCTGCCGTCACCTCCGCCCGTGTGTAGCCGTAGGCTTTCTCAAATGCCGCATTGCATTTCGCCTCGGTCGCTTCGTCCATCTCGTGATAGGTGTCATCATCCTCGTCCAGATACGAGTAGTACCACGGATCATCTCCCTCTATGCCCCTCAGCCAGTCGCCCTTTGCGTATGCATTCAGATCCACTTCCTTATCGCCGTCTATTATCTTGTCCGTCACCAGTATCTCTAACGGATAGAGTCCGTTCGCACACTGCCCCGCAGCCGGATAGGTCTCTCCGTTGAATACAAAAGCGGTCTTTTCGAATACCGGCAGTTTGGTACGCATGGCGCACTCCGCCTTGTTCAGGTCTTGTGCCGAGTAGGCGGTACGCACCTCGTAGGTCTTTTTGGCAGCCAGCGGGCTCTCATGTACCAGTTGTGCCAGATAGAGCACCCAGCGTTCCTTGCCTGTCTCGTAGTTGCGGATATAGCGCAAGCAGGTCGTATCGCTGCTGAATGTCCCCATCGTGTCTATCAGCGCACTCAGCGACTCCATCGTCTCCGCCTCGGTCGGTGTAAAGTTCTCCGGTGGCGTCGTTACAAATCCAAAGGTCGTATCTTTCGATGTGTTGCCCTGATAGTAGTTGGTTCTCACCACTTTCCCCGTCGAGGTCTCGTATATGTCGTAATAGAGATTCGTGTTATATTTATTGGTTCCCGTAAAGTGCGTGTAGTCGGCCTTGATGATCGTTATTATCTGGTCGCCTTTTGCGTTTCGGTTACACGAAGTCGTTGCTTGGAACGATTCGATGGGCACCGGCGAAGCGTAAAGCATAATATCATCCAGCAAAAAGTCGTTTCCGTCGTTGCTCGATGCGTAGTTATACACGCTGATTCGTGTCTCCTCGTAGTTCTCGCTTCCCACAATCGGGAAGTTCACTTGTTGCCATGCGCCGTCTAATGCTTCCAGTTCCCCCGTGCTGAATGCACCAATCGATTTCCATTCACCGCCACTGTTTCGTCCCTCGATGTCAAACTGCAGGATCGGTGCAGCGTTGTTGATGTTGGCACGCGCCACCCACGCCGAGCAGTATAGTTGTTGTCCCGAGCAGATCGTGGCATCTGTCGACAGTGTCACCACTTTTCCGGGCAGCTGCGCTCCATCCACATAGAGGCAGTAGCCGTTCTCTGCCCCTCCGTGTTGCTCTATGTTGTAGCCCCAGAACGAGTATTGTCCTATCTCCGTCGGGTGTCCGTTGCCCACCGCATTCACAATGGCATACTCGCCGTGGTATGGGAACGGATTCGAATCGCCTTCTCCGCTCATTCCTGTTGTTCCACGGAACGAGTGTCCCTGTGATTTCGAGTATGGGTAGCAGTAGCCGAATGTACTCTCTTCTTTGCTCAGCGGCACCGGATAAATCACGCAGTTGGTGGTGCCGGGTTTGTCGTAGTTGAAGTCTTTCTTTGCCAGCAGCACAAAATCTCGTGCCACTTTTTCCTCCGTCATCAATGCCGTTGTCGAAGGACCGTACAAACTTTTGTCCACAAATCGTACCTCCCAGCGTGCGAGCAATATGTCTCGATTGGTTAGGTTGTTTGCTTTGTCGTTTACGATGCGTATTCCGTTGTACTTATTCCATATTTCCTCGCCGAACGACCCGCCATAATTCGTTTCTGTCGGTGCCACAATGCGGTATTCATACACCACCGTGTCGGCCTTTTGGCTTTTTATTTCTCGGTAGTCGTAGTACGAACTCAGCACACGGCTACTGCTCTTGTAGCCTGTTCCGTCAGCTGTCTGCATGTCTGTGGTCTGCAGCACGCCGTCTTTATAGAACTGCAGCTCCACCTTATCCCAGTTGTCGCTCATATTCAGCCTCAGCACCGTGTCACGAGGTGTACCTAATGTATTGATTTGCACCGGAATATAGTAGCACAGGTCGCTCGGTCGGTTCATGGTGGCGTTGTCGTTGTATGGATACGCCGAAGCATACTGCGTCTGTATTATGATGTTCTTGTTTATCGGCGCCGTATAGATATAATCCTCGTAGTACGCGGTCGTGCATTTCCCTAAGGTGTCCGCCATTTGGCTTGCCGGCCGCAGGTGGTATATCTGTCGATAGCTGATGGTCGGTTCCTCTACGGACACCCCTGCTTGGATAGTATAGTCCGTGTAGTTACTCATATCCACGGCTATATCTCGCTCAGCGGGCAAGTCGTTCCCCGTGGTGTCCCATCCTATCACTATCGGCACCAAATCATTCGACAAATGTCCTTCCAACTCGCTCAACTCACCGGCTTTGTCCGCTCCATCCCACATCCATCCTTTTCCTTTTTCCATGGCATAGTACAGTCCCTGCGAGGTCAGTGCGTCGTTGTTGATCGAGTCAAATCGCCACCAATCCGTTAGTTCGGCATTGTTCACATTTTTCAGCGGCGGACGCTTCCAAAAGTCGTCCTGCGTCTTCATGCTCTTGTCCGTACGGCTGCGATAGAATTGCGGGTCTGCTCCCGTCGCATAGTCGTACCACCGCTGATAGCCAAAGAAGTCCCGCTCCCGTGGCCGCAGTTCAAAGGTCTGTCCGGGGTAGTAGTAGATTGTCGTCTCGTGTGTATGCACACTTTGGCGTCCTTCTTCATCCACTGCGCCATACCCGAATCCGGGCTGCGGCAGATATTTCACATTTCCGGCAGAGGTACGGCTCTGCTGTGTCAGCGATATCACTATCGGATAGACAATATTCGTTTTTTTGTTCGTAAACGACTGAATCAATCGGTTCGACCGAGCCACATTCCCGTCGTTTCCTTCAGCCGTCAGCTCCACCCATGTTCCGCCTTCCGTTATCTCCGCATCCTTATCGCTCACCGCCAGCCAGATGCACGGGTCTTCGTCCAGATTTGCGCTGTGTGCCACACGGTCCAGACATTCCTTCGAACCGGGCGTCAAGGTTTCCGTACCGATCTCGCTTTCTTTCTTTTCTATGCGTTGGTAGTCATACAGTCCTATCGAGTGTTCCACCACGAGCGAGTCATACTGAACCCGCACCGTTCCTCCCGTAGCGGGAAATTCATATCGCTGCACCTGTCTGTATCCATCCGTCTTGTTTCCTATGCTGATGTAGGGCAACAGTTTCTCGTTCTCATAGTAGTGGTACGACTCACGCATCACCTCCAACGCATAGCGTTGCACCGGGTCGCTGCCCTTCAAGAACCGAACCACTACCGAATCAACATAGTCGCTCCACGCCACGCTGTCTTTCCGTGTCAGGTCTTTCCCCGTCACATAGTTGAGCGGGCTCTTTCTGTTCGGTTTTATGGTGATGACAATATCCGTCGTATTCGGGTCGTATCCATTGGCCACCTCCGTGCAGGTCGCTGTCAGCAGCTCTCGTGCTTGGTCGTGATAGGTTGTGCTGTAGGTAGGCTGATTGTATATACCTTCGCCTTGTATGCTCTGCGCGGTCGTATATACACTCATGTTTTGCCCGCCTTGGTTGGCCAGCCCGTCAAATATATAGGTATATCCCTTTGCGCTCAGTGCCTGCCAGCCTTCTTCCTGCTCATAGCGGCCGTATAGATAGTCCGTGTCGTATCCTTCGCTCTCGCCTGCCACCGAGTAGAAATAGCTTTTTGTCGTCAGCACGGGTGTCAGCGTCAGCTTAAACGGATTCTGTGCTTGTGCCTCTGCATCGGTTTCCACAAAAGTGAAATAGTTGTAGCCTGCATAGTACCAATCTAATATCTCCACCTGCTCCTCGTTCTTTCGTTCCGACCATTTCTCATAGTAGGCGGGGTTCACATTAGCCACCGTCGCATCGTTCGTGTATGCCCAGCGGTTGTTGGCTTTGTCAAAATAAAGGAAATACTCCGTCGCCCCGCTGTTCACGAGCGGATAGGCAAAGGTACGCCCGTTTTTTGTGTAGTCCAGCAGGGTAGTCCATTGATGGTCAATGGCCGACGACTGATTCTCATCATCCACCAGTGTTATCGTCACCGCACCGCCCGATGCGCCGTCAGCGGTTGTGCTTCCGCTGTTTATATCCACCCGCACCCATTTTCCGGTCTTCATGTTTTGGTACCGACGATAATTTTTCCCGTCGCCGTCTTTTTGAATGGCTCGCCATAGGCAGCTGCTGTCGGCCGGTGTGGTCGAGGCGGCAATCGTATAGGTGCCATCGCTGTTTTGTCCCACTGTCATGAATACGAAATTCACCTCGTAGCGATAGTATTTCACGGTCTGTGTTCCGTCCGTAGCAGTCGTTGTGTCCGTGTAGAAGAACAGCGTACGCCCCACCGCAGGTTGTCCTTTCGACTGGGCGTCGTATATCGATTTGCTTATCTCTGTGGTGGTCGAGCTGAGCGGATAGCCGAATACGGCGGTATCCCCCGCAGTAACGGCCACGCCTGTGTTTGCGGCCGCATTGTCCACCACCAGTCCTGTCAGGGCAGTCGGTGCCATATTTTTCGCCAAGAGCGGCAGCAGTACCACCGCGGTTGCTGCAACTATGGTCAAAAGACTAACTATCCGAAATGTATGCTTTTTCATAGCGTTTCTATCTTTTTGTTGGGTGGATTCTTAGTGATTTTGTTTTGCCGTATATTTTGCGAGTTTCCGTTGCGCCCACTTCGCTATCGTATAGCCGACAGCGCATACCAACATCGGCAGCACCATGTCGCCTATGGGGGTAGTCTGCCCTACGGGATCGGTATGCGGACGCGATATGCGTGCCACCCCGTTCGTAGTTTCCTCTTGAGCCGCCCATTGGTCTATCGAGCTGTTCATCACCTCCAGATTCATCTGCACGAACGATCCCGTCGAGCGAGCCACGACGTGTTCCGATGCTTGTGTGCATCCCTGTGGGTAATAGGCACCATACCCATTCCCCGTATAGCTTCCCGATTGATTTTGTCGGCTGTTTGTGCCGACGCATGAATGCACCCCGTTCATCCCGAACTGCGTGCTTGTTTGGGCAGACCATACACCTGCCTGCTGATTTTGATTCATACCTTTCTCAATTGCCTACGGGTCGAACTCAACTTGCCGCCCCGCCCTAATGCGTTACCTTGTTATCTTCAAAAAATCGTGATTTCACACCTCCACACTATCTATTTCCTATTTATATTACACTTATTATGTATCGCACACATCAGTATTTACCTTACACGATGTATCTACACACAATAGGATGCTACATGGTATGAAGCATCACCGTCCTTAGAAATAGACCTCATCTAAAAAGCCACAAAGGTACGCCTTTTATTTCAATGAACCAAGAAAAATTCTACTTTTTCTATTCAATTTCCCCACAAAATCGAATTTTCTGCTACAAAACATGTATTTATTGCTACAGAAAAATTCTACATCGGTATTTTTCGCAACAAAATCAGCTATTTCCGTCATTCTCCGTTTTTCATCCACTCCGCCAAGTATTCCTGCTCGCTTTGGCCGGGTGTGGGCACCCATTCTGCCTTTTTCAGTACACCCAATGCATCCAGATCCATCAGCGTCGAATACCCGGAGCGTGCAATAATTTTCTCTGCCCCCAACAGAGCCGCCGCCATATCCGTATCGTTCAGGTGCGCCACTCGTGTGATGTTTCCGTGCCGCAGCCGCGTAGGCGGTCTTTTCACTTTTCCTTCCACTATCAGCACCCGTTCCGTCCGCCCCGCATAGCGTTCCATGATGGTTTGTTCGAACAGGCTGCGTTGCGGTTCCAATCCGCTCAGCACCGCCACCACCTCATAGCCGGCATATTCGCTCTCTATCTGCATGCCTGCGCACCCCTCAAATCGGGACAGCGTTCCGATAAATCGCACGCGCGGGTCATCCGTTACCCCGTGGCTCAATTTTCCGCTCAGCCCATTTTCCTCTCGGTCGGGTACCCACACCTCGTCGTAGTGTTTCCACACCTGTCGGTGCGCCCACTCGGCTATCGGTTCCGCCCATTTCCACCCTTTCGGCAACATAATGTGCAATTGATGCGTAATATATACCGACCGCACCGTATGGGCAGCCCTACTTGTTTTTTTAGATAGAAACCGGCATTTTTTTGAATCGCTTTTGTTTGCGTATAGCCCGAATCGGTTGTCCGACACCACCAAATCTATTTTTTCCTGTTCGATCCGTTTTGCCAGCATCCGATGATCCAGCCAAGCCGACCGAACGATTTTCGGCAGCGCACGCACCATAGCTCCTACTTGGCTGTTTCCGGCCGAGTAGGTCAATGCTAAGGGTGCCAATTCAATGGTTCGTAAATCCGGAAAATGTTTATGCAGCAGCACGAGCGATTCACCGTTGCCGCCGAGCAGCACCTCATCGCCGGCCTCCACATACTTTCGCACGAGCGGAATGCACCGTGCCGCATGTCCCAGCCCCCAATTCAGTGGCGCTATTAGAACTTTCATACAAAGAAACTAAACTCTAAACCATAAACTATCTGTCCCTCTCTGAGGGGGTCGGGGGAGTTCAACTCTCCACTACGCCGACACCACCACTTTGTAGCCTTTTTCCCGCAGCGGAGCGGCAATCCGTTCCATTTCCTCTCGGCTTATTTTTTCGAGCGAGTGTACCGGTGTGGCACGGTCTATCACGTAGATCATGATTTCTTTGGGTCGGATACGGTCCACCGCCGCATACCATGCTTCGAGTTCTTCGGGGGTCGTGTTGTCTATCTCAACCGTTCTGTGGCTCAGGTCGTTCAGTTCTTCGCCGTGTCCTATTGTCCCGTCTTCTCTCACCCCCACTTTTCCTCTCAAAAAACAAGTCTGCAATGTAAAATCCCCATACCAATTTTCTTCACTACCATTTTCTACACTACTATTATTACTTTCTACACTACTATTAATTTCTATCTTATTACCATTTTTTTCTACCCCACTTTTTTCTATTTTCCCGAAGGACTCCCGAACCAACTCTTCAATATGCGCGGCAGTCAGCCCCGTATTCACCGGTGCATCAATCAGTCGCATTGTTTGGTCAATGGCAGAATCCAGCTTCAGTATCCTATTGTCGCATAGTCTCAGCGCTTCCACCACCTCAGCACGCCCCAGCTGCGTCGAGTTCGACAGCACCGACACCTTGGCTTGCGGTGCGTATTGGTCACGCAGTGCGCAGGTGTCCTCTATGATTCCCTTAAATTCCGGGTGCAGGGTCGGCTCACCGTTTCCGCTAAATGTGATGACGTCAATCCGAGTCCCTTCCTTGTCTAATGCTTGCAGTTTTGTTTCCAATGCCTCACGCACCTGCTTCCGTGTCGGTAGTTGCGGATGCGATACGCCTTTGTTGAACCCACACTCGCAATACACGCAGTCAAAAGTGCATACTTTATGTTCCAGCGGCATCAGTTCCATGCCGAGCGACACGCCCAACCTCCGTGAGTGTATCGGTCCATATACTATCTCTCCAAACAACATAGTTCAAATTATTACTTTTGAATTCCGAATTATAAATTAGAAACGAATAGAGAAACCCAATCATTCATAATTCATAATTCTTCATTCTTAATTACCCCACAATTTCTGTTTAGCTCTTTGCACAACAGATTTCGGAACTGCAGCAGTTGTATTCTCAGTTCAAGCAGTGGCCGTAATTGGTCGAGGTCTTCGTTTTTTTGCCGTTCATTAATCTCTTTCTCCACCTCATCAATGCGTTGTTCCGCTGCCGTCACTTTTATCTCAAGCAGCAGTCGCCGTACGCGGTCAGCCAGGTGCGCCCGTTCCTCTTTTTCCTCTATCGACAGCCCCTCCTCCTCTTTTTTTTGCGGTTGGTTGGGCAGTTTCAGTTCCGGCTGCTCAAATATTTGGCTCAGCTGATAGGGAGCGGACAGCAGCTCAATGCCCAATCGGCTGACATCCATATCGCTATGGAACTTAAAGAACTGCGCCGCCTTAAATCCTTCCGTCTTGCAGTTTGCTTTGTATTCATCCACCATTTTTTGGTACAGCGCATTGGGAGCGGCAATTTGGTCCGCCTCCAAATTTCCCAAAATATAATCTCCCACCGTCCAATTTGTCCCGTTTTCATCGGTATAGAACGGCTCTTCTCCGTATCGCACAATCATCCGCAGCAGGTTGCGATAGTTTTCCGTCAGTCGCTCCGCCGTTGTTTCCGCTTGTGCGGCAGGCTGCGGTTCGCTTGTCGGTTGTGTCCCGATGTTGTTCTGCGCCATGCGCACATATTGTTCCCGCTTCTCTTTTTCCTCCTGTTCTTTTTTCCACAGGCTCTTTTTTTCCTCGCGTAGCCGAACCACTTCCGAAGCAAAAAGGTTATATTCAATACCCAATCGTTTCGCCGCATCCTCTATATATACTTGGCGTGTTATCATGTCGGGTATCAATGCCACCGATTCCGCCACGCTTTTTATTACATCGGCCTTTAGACTCGGGTCATTCTCTACCTGTTCTCCCAGCAGTTGAATCTTGAATCGTATGAAATCCGTCTTGTGGTCGTCAATATACTCGATGAAATCGGACGCATTGTGGCTTTGCGCATACGAGTCAGGGTCTTCCCCGTCGGGCAGCAGCACCACTTTCACATTGAACCCGTTTTCGAGAAACATATCAATACCTCGCAGCGCAGCGTGTATTCCGGCCTTGTCGCCGTCGTATAGCACCACTATGTTTTTCGTCAGCCGTGCGATGAGTTGTATCTGTTCCTCCGTCAGTGCCGTTCCACCGCTTGCCACCACATTCTTTATCCCCGACTGATACATCGATATCACATCCATCTGTCCCTCTACCAAGTAGCACAGGTCTTGCCTGCTTATCTCGCTCTTTGCTTGGTAGAGTCCATACAGTTGTTTGCGCTTCGAATATACGATGGATTCGGGCGAATTTGTATATTTTCCGGTGTTTTCTTTGTTGCGCATTATGCGCCCCGCAAATCCCACCACCTTGCCCGATATGCTGAATATCGGAAACATCACGCGATCGCGAAAACGGTCATAAATTCGTCCGTCCTCGCTCCGTCCGCACACGCCGACACCGATTCGTGTTTCGGGGTTGTTGGTAATATATTTCTCGGTGAATCCTTTCTTTTTCAGTGCTATGGCCAGCTGATTTCCTTTTTCGGGCGAATAGCCCAACTGAAATGCAGCGATGGCGTCATCCCGCAGTCCTCGTTCGTGGAAGTACGCCAACCCGATCGCCTGTCCTTCCTCGGTCTCTTTCAGTTGCTTTTGGAACCATTTGTTGCAGAATTCGTTTACCGCAGCCATCGATTCTCGGTCGTCTTGCCGCTGCTGTTCCTGCTCGGTCAGTTGTCGTTCCTCTATCTCGATGTGATATTTTTTGGCTACTTGTTTCACCGCATCCACATACGAGCATTTCTCTATTTCCATCACAAACCCTATCGCATGCCCCGACTTACCGCAGCCGAAGCACTTGTATATTCCTTTGCTTGGGCTGACCGTAAAAGAGCCGGTTTTCTCGTTGTGGAACGGGCATAGTCCGATTAGGTTTGCGCCCCGCTTGTGCAGGGTCACATAGTCTGCCACCACCTCCTCTATTCGGGCGGTGTTTATCACTTGTTCTATTTTCTCACGAGGTATCATAGTTGATAGTTTTTAGGTTTTGCGGGTTGCCTTACCGCTGCCAGAGGTATATACCTAATCGTATATTCCATTGGTCAAGTCGTCCTCTCGTGTAGCGGTCTATTCCGCCCATCTCATTGAAATTCTTATTCTTGTACGGATTGATCAAACCGAAATCATACCCACCACGCAGGAAGTAGCGTTGATATTGAAAACCTGCTCCCACGCCCCATGTCACATTCAGTCGTTTCAGGTCAGATATTTTGTCCTCATCCGTATAGTTGTAGCGCGAAATGGCATCACCCTTCGTCACATCGCCCTCTATATCTTTGGTATAAGTGCGTTGGCTGTACGACATTGCACATTGTATCGTCGGACCTGAATAGAGAATAATATAGGTATTTTTGGCTATCTCAAATTTGTATTGCCAATCTACAAACAGTTCAATTTCCTGATACACACTTCTGGTTCGTGTTTGCGGGTACATCTGCAAACTATTTTTCTGCACCCAATCCGTATGCCCCCCGGCCACGGTGTAATTAACCCCAATCGACGACCCGAATCCTTTAATATAGCTCACATCATACACCAATCCGATTTTCATACCGTTCAGCTTCACGGTGTTTGCCAGCGAGTCCGCCTTATAGTAGCTGTTGTTCGTATTCAGTCGCAGTATCGGCTCAGCGAATCCTATCTGCACTCCCAGCCCTTGCGGCAGCTCCTGTGCGTTTGCCGTTCCTACTATGGCTACAAGCATTGCAGCCAACACGCTTTTCAACACATTTCGTTTCATCTTGTCCATCGTTTCAGTATTTCAGTATAGTTATTTTGCCCCTGTGCTTTTCAGTTTTCGAGGACCTCTTTCCTCGCCTCGATGCTGATTTTGTTCGATTTCATCGGCTTTTTGTGGCATTTCCTCTTCCGTTGCGCTCTGCATGCCGGCCGCAGGGCGAGGCGTGCGCTTGGGTCGGTTGAATACATCCTCAGCGCTTCTTGGCCGCTCTTGTTCCGCCCAGAAGAACCCACCCAATCGGTCTTGCCCGCTTGGCACTTGGTCGAGTGGATAGAGTACGCCCGTTGTTTCTGCCGTGAACAGGATGTGATGAATTTTCTGCTCCTCCAAATACACTTTCACATAGCTCGACTGCGTCGTATTCACCCCGATATAGGTGCTATCTTCGTCTTGTGGGTAGAATACCGTCATTGCATTTCCGTTCACATCCACCTCTTTTATCTCTCCGTCGCGGATGTAGGCTATCATCTCTTTTCCGGCCATTTGGTCGTAGTAGTCCCGTGTTTCCTGCTTCACGGTCAGCGCATTTCCTTTTCCGTGCGCATAATCCACTTTTCCGTTCCGCACATAGATTCGCACTGTGTCAGCCGATATCTGATTGCTCTCGCTCCAGCACACGGGGTCGCGGTATAGCGTCATCACAGAGTCTTTTCCGATGTAGTCCAGCGAGTCGCACACCGCTTGTATATCCGTCCGATACACCCGCACGTTGTGGTACGCCCGCATGCGCCGATAGGTAGTGTCTATCTCTATCGTGTCCGGTACTTGTGCCACCATCAGGCTGTCTTGCCACACGCTGTCCCGTGCCATAATCTGTGCCAATCGATACAGCACTTCCTCCGTGAATAGCGTATCTGCATGCATATAGGCGTTGGCGGTCGAGTCTGCCCAATCCACCATCAGTGCGCTGTCGGTCGCATATCCCGCCTCGCCGTCGTTGAACATCTCCCCTCGGTTGCCCATCAGGGTGGCTTTGTTTACGGTGTCTTTCATCACCATCCGCCCCAGTATGCGCCCGTAGCCGACCCGTTTGTCGTAGAAAATGGTGTCGCCCGTCAGCGATTTTCCGTCGGTCTGTTCCACCACCGAGCGTTGCAGCAACATCGATCGTTCCGTTTCCGTGTTATACCACCCCTTCGACGAGTAGATATTCGTTTCTTTGTCGTACACAATCTTGGTCGGACTGATTAGGTCGGCAATGTGCGTTTCCGTGTTGTATAGCAGCGTGTCTGAGGTCAGCTCAAATTTCGGGTTGGTCAGTTTCACTTCTCGGCTGAACACAGCCTGTTTGTTGTTGGGCGTATATTGCCCCCATTCCGAGGTGAGCGTGTTCAGGCTGTCCCGAATAGAACCGAAGCTAAAATAGTACGCCTTGTCCTGCACACGGTCGTAGTTCAGGCTGTCCGTGGTCAGTATGGTCGGATTGTCTTTTCCATGCACCAGCCGCACATTTTTCCGCAGCCGTGCCAGTTTGGTGTTGCCGTTGTAGTACAGCTTATCACCGTAGCCCAGCAGCGTATCGCCTTGCACAAACCGGATATGCCCAAACGCATCGATCGAGTTTGTTTGTTCATAGAAATAGGCGGAGTCGCAGTACATCAACGCATCGTCGTGCCGGAATATTACATTCCCGCTCAGTATCTGTGCGTCAGCAATGCGTTCCTCGTCAAAACTCAGTTTTTCCGAGTGCTCCAGATACACCATGGTCTGTGCGTGTATGCCTATACACATACCCCACACCGCTCCCAGCAATATGATTCTGTTCCCTCTCACCCTAATAATTCATCATTCTTAATTCTTAATACATCATTAGTCATGAATCCATCCCGGGTACTCAAAGTCGCAGCCGGCCCATTCGGGGTCAATTTGTATAAAGGTAGCCTTTTGTTTTTGCAGAATCCAGTTGTGCAAAAACTCGTTGGACTGTTTCTGCTCCAACATGCTCTTTATGGTTTGGAAGTCGTCCGTCAGGTTTGCGCGATGTACATCGGTCTTTTTGCGCAGTTTCACGATGGCGCACACTTCTTTGTTTTTGGTTTGGTCCATCATCACAAACGGAGCCGACACGTCGCCTTCCTGCATCGTGTATATTTGCTTGGCTATTTCGGGTTCCAGGTCTTGATACTCAAATCGGTTGCTTCCGGTGTTCGGGTTGGTCATTATGCCCGCATTCATCGCTGTATTTTTGTCCTCCGAGTAGCGGATGATAGCTTGCTCAAAACTGATTTCTCCGTTGCGTATCTGTTGTGCCAGCGTATCCAACCGTTGCAGCGCTTTTTGTTTATCTATGCTGCTCACACGAGGGCGGAGCAATATGTGTCGGCAGTTGATGCGTTCCCCTTTTTTCTCTATCAGTTGAATGATGTGGTAGCCGTATTCCGTTTGCACGATACGCGACACCCGTTTCGGGTCGTTCAGGTTGAAGGCCACATCCGCAAATTCGCTCACCAATTGCCCTTTTCCTACAAATCCCAACTCGCCGCCTCGTTTTGCCGACTCCGTATCTTCCGAGTACATGCGTGCCAACATACCAAAATCGGCTTTCCCCGAATTCACACGCTCCGTAAAGTCCCGCAGTTGGCTTTTGATACGCTCCGTCTCTTCCACCGGCACGGGCGGTTCAAACGACAGTATCTGCACTTCCACTTGTGCCGGCATCATCGGTATCGAATCTTCCGGCAGCGAGTTGTAGTATCGGCGTATCTCAGCGGGCGTCGGTTTGATATGCTCCGTCAGTTTTTGTTGCATCTGTTGGATAATCATCTGATTACGCACCGTGGTCATCATCTCTTCCCGTATCTCGGTCGTGGTCTTGCGGAAGTACTCCTCCATTTTTTCTTTCGACCCTATCTGCGAGATGTAGTAGTTGATACGCATATCCACCTGATGGCTCACCGACGATTCGTTGGCCACCACCGAGTCTATCTCCGCTTGGTGCAAGAACAGTTTCTGAATGGCTATCTGTTCCGGTATCACGCAGTATGGGTCGCCCGCTATCTGCTGTCCTTCGTATTGCGCACGCAGTCGTTCTTCTTCCACCTCGCTTTTCAGTATGGCCTCATCGCCCACTATCCAAATCACCTCATCGATCACATTGTTTTGCGCCGAAAGTGTCAAGCTGCCCATCGCGGCAACTGCCAAAAGGAATTTATTTTTCATAGAAATGAATTTTCTTTTTCTTCACGGCCTCATCGTATAGGTTTTCCCGTTCTGCACGGAGAAAATCCACTTGTCTGCGGCTCAGTATGTTTTTTTCTATTTCGGGTCGTACAAAGTCGAGCGGCATTTGTTCGCCTGCCAGTCGTTTGTCCGTCACTTGCAGTATGTAGGTAGAAATCGAATCGCTCAGCACGATGCGTTTTTGTTGTTTGAGCAGGTTGTTCAGTTCGCCCGCCTCGGTCGGCATATAGAGTTGCAGCTGTTGTGCCGACTGCCAACGGTCGGTAAACAGTTCATACACCGTGGCATACTGATACGCATATTTTTCGATGTGTTCAAGGTTTTCCGGACTCAAGTCCTCTAACCATTTGTAGAGTTTCTTCTCTATGTTGGGTGTCCCGTTCGGCACCACCAGCAGCAGCCCTTTCAGAATACTTTCTTTCAGCAGAAATCGGTCTGCGTTCAGTTCATACAGATGCACCACCACCGTGTCTTCCACCGTTTTGGGCATACGCCGTGCCACCAATTCCGACTCGTATTTATGCACATAGAGCGACCGCCGGTAGTCTGCCACCATTTCTTCTATCTGTTTGTCCGTTCCGTCTTGTGCCGCATTCGAGAAAAGAATGTCGTTAGCCCATTGCCGCACATAGCGTTCCGCCACCACGGCGCTATCCACTGCCGACAGGTTGGCAGTCAGCGAGTCTAATGTGGCGTACGACAGCCAGTGACCATCTAATTCCACCGCCATGCCTCGGTGTCGCTTCTCGTTGATGATCGTACATCCTCCGAGCAGCAGCCCTGCCAAGCCGATTGCGACTATATTACGCCCTAATCTCATTTTTCTGTGCTTGTCTGTATTTCTCTACGATTTGCTTCTTTGTTCAAAAACCACGCCAAACCCACGCTATTCGTGCCGTATCGTGTAGAGCATCCGCCCATCTATGCGTTCCGCCTGTGCGGGCAGCGTTATTTTCGGGGCTTCCACGCCCTGTCCGATTCGTTCCGGCGACACCTCAATATGTATCTCATCATACACCCCGCTTTGCAGGATGGCGTTCAGCAGTGTCGGGCCTCCTTCCACCAGTATCGAGTGAATGTTTCGGCCGGCCAAGTCAGCGAGTACCGAATTCCAATCCGTTTTTTCCCGATACACAATCGTTTCCGCATCGCCCGCAAAAAGATTGCTGTCAGCGGGCAGTTTTCCGTTTCGGTCAAGCACCACCCGTATCGGATTTCGCCCAACCCAACGCGTATTCAGCAGTTTCGGATTGTCGAGCAGTGCCGTGCGAGTGCCTATCATGATGGCCATATTCTCCGCCCGCATCTTGTGTACCAGCGCTTTGGTCAGCGGGGTCGAAATACGCACCTGTTCGCCCACTTCCTCGGTTGTGCGCAGTCGGTCCACAAATCCGTCGGCCGTTTGCGCCCACTTCAAGGTCACATAAGGCCGTTTTTTCTCATGCAGACAGAGAAAGCGCTTGTTCAGTTCTCTGCATTCTGCTTCTCGTACTCCTACCACTACTTCTATTCCGGCTTCCCGCAGCATATTCACGCCTCGTCCGGCGACCAGCACATTCGGGTCTTGCATACCCACCACCACGCGCCCCACGCCTTTTTCCACTATCAGTTTGGCGCAAGGCGGCGTTTTGCCGTAGTGGCTGCAGGGTTCGAGGCTCACAAACAGGGTGCAGTGCCGATAGTCTATCGCTGCCCCGCGTGCCTCCGCATCCCGAAAGCAGTTCACCTCGGCGTGCGGCCCTCCATATTGTCGGTGCCATCCCTCGCCCACTATCTTTTCATCCTCATCCCGCACCAGCACAGCGCCCACCATCGGATTGGGTGCCACATAGTACTCCCCAAGTCGGGCGAGTGCGATACAGCGTTCTATGTATTTTGCGTAATCCATTATTTTTGCGTACTTTTGTGCCATGTTACAAACCATTCGTTACATCCAATCCCAGCTGCAAGGCATCTACCCGGACTCCGAATTGCGTGATATGGCGTGGTGGATTTTAGAGGAGGTCAGCGGCCTGAGCCGCACCCAACTTCTTAGTGGCTGCAAAGATACAAAAAATTATTCGGATATCGAAATTGTACTCTCTCGTTTGCGCAAAAAAGAGCCTATCCAGTATATTTTCGGACATACCTTGTGGTGTGGGCTCGATTTGCGTGTTACGCCCGCCACGCTCATTCCTCGCCCCGAAACGGCAGAATTGGTCGATTTCATCGGGCAAACCATGCAGTCTATGGCGGACGCTCCGCTCCGAGTGGCGGATGTCGGCACGGGCAGCGGTTGCATCGCTTTGGCGCTCAAGCAGCTCTTTCCCGCATGGCA
>CAVKVE010000011.1:31930-36068 GCA_963659655.1 Bacteroidaceae bacterium
GAAAACCCGTTGAAATCGGATGAATTTCGCTCTCGTGCCGAAGCCTATTGCGCCCGTGCCGAGCATTGTGCCGAAGAGGTGCGCACCAAGCTCTATGCTTGGTCTTGCCCGTCAGAATATATCGATTCTATCATCGCCCATCTCTACGATGCACATTTTCTCGACGACGCCCGCTATTGTCATGCTTTTGCGCACGACAAGTTGCTCTATCAGTCTTGGGGAAAGGTCAAAATTCAAGCCCACCTGCAGGCGCACCGTTTGCCGTCTTCGGCTATTCAGGAGTCGCTCGATTCTATCGATGAAATCGAGTATAATCGCATTTTGCATTCGCTTATTGCGCAGAAATCCCATTCTCTCCGCTCCTCCGGCGACACGCAGCGAGACCGGCTCATTCGTTTTCTTCTGCAGCGAGGTTTTTCTTATTCCGACATTCTCTCCGCCCTGTCCGAATAGCCCCACCCTTTTCCCCAAAAAAGAACCGGACTTTCCTCCGTATAATTCACCCTACCGCACATGCGCTTACCTGTAGAGACGGTATTCTATACCGTCTCTCATTGTATACCCATTGTACTACTATCGCAATAAAATAAGGAAAACGCATTTTGCGCCTCATTTCTTCCTGGTAAGTCTGGTCGCAATAGATAATTTATTGGTATATTTTTTGAGCAATATTTTGTATGCTTGAATATATCAAATATTTCTTTCATTGTTTATTTACTCTTATTCGTTATCTAATTCGCCTTATTTTAGTATTAGTTATAATATTTTTGTTGGCTCTGTTAGTTAGTCGTTTAAGATAGTAATTTTCACGACAAGCCCACGCTCATCGGCGTGGGTTTGTCGTATTAGTCCGAGCTTGCTCGGAACTGCTCTGCAGTCGTTTAATAGTCTTTTGCCGCTTTCTACGAGAAAGCGGCATACTCCTCTTGATTATTTTCTTCCCTTTTTCTTGCCGCTTTAGCGGCAAAGGAGACCTCCTGTCCGCTATGCACGCAAAAAAGAGGAACTACACCAAAGTATATTCTTAAACTGACCATTAAAAAATACTTTGGTGTAGTCCCCTTCTCGTTGTTTATAACGAATTGCTTTTGTGTTTCCTTTTGCTCGACCTCTCGTCAAGCCTTTTTTGTGGTGGTTTTTATATTGAAACAGTTTTTGGTTTAGTACTTAGGGAGTGTTTATTTATACAATTAGGAACTCGGCTATTCCCTAAGTTGTTTTCCATGTATTTTGTTTAGGTCTGTGGTGTTTTCGTACTATCACTTCGAAAACGATTGCAAATTTACTACTAAAATATAGATTGCACAAAAAATAACCATGCACAAAACGCAGCGTAACTAACAGATTATCAACCATCTTTTTTTTCGACTATGCACACACGGGTGTAGAATCGTAACATTTCGAAACAGAGTGCAAAATTGTGCGTTGATGTACAAAATCGTACTTTGCAACATTTCGCCCATTTTCCGCCGTTTCTATATTGCACGAAATTACACCCGTAGGGCAAAAAAAAATCCGTACGCTTCCCACGCGCAACCCATTCCCATCTTCTCAGCAGATAGGAATACATCGAAAAAGAAAAAAAATCCGAATGAACCATCCCGACCGGAACAGCGCAAAAAAAGGGGCGAAATACAGCCCCTTATTCATGCTCACTTGAAGCGGAGAAACGCCCCCAAAACCTACTCTGTCTTCACCGCCAACCGAATACAGGTCTCGTATAGGTCGGCCGCAGAGCAACCCAATTTGTGCGATACGCGTTGTTTCAGGGTTCCTATTCCGGAGGGCGAGTAGCACAGATAGTCGGCTATCTGTTTCGAAACGGCATCTTTGTAGAGTATCAGATAGATGCAATAGGTCGTTTCCCGATCGGTCAGTTGCCGTTCCCTTGCTCGTGTGGCAAACAGTGCAAACACAGCTTTGGTATCATGGAATAGGTAGTTGTATTGTTGCCAGCGAGCCGGCGGTTCCGGATATTCTTTTCTCAGTGCCTCCACTTTGCTTAGGAAAAGGCTTACTTGGTGCAGATAGCTCACATTTTCCTGCACATATTGTTGTTCTATGCTGCGTATTTGCTCTTTATGTTCCTCGTTTTGACGCACTATCTGTTGTTCCTTGTGGTGGATGGTTTTGTCTTTGTGCGACAGTACCAGTCGGAAGTTGTATACCGCAAAATAGAGAACTCCCGCCAGCACAAAACCTATCAAGCCCATCAGTATCACAATCGTCAGCCAAGGCAGATAGGGGTACGGAGTGGTCGAGTAGGTACGCAGTTGCTCTACGGCAGCCGTATATTTCTCCCGCTCGTTGCGCAGCGTTTTTTCAGCCTCGATACGGGGTCGGGCATATTCCACCGGCACGTTCAGGCTATCGTCTTGTATGTGGATATAGAGCAGCGTCGAGTAGGCTTGTGCCAGATACGATGCTTCGTTCGAGTTTGCTATCACCTTTTGGGCAAGTTCTTCTGCTCTGCCGTTGTCCCCCTTTGCATAGTAGCACAGCATTTTCTGCTTTTGGTAGTACGCCTGTTGTTGGAGGCTCAGCCGCTCCAATGGAATTTGCTCCAGATAGTACAACGCCGAGTCGTGTTGTTGCGCAGCCAAGTAGTACGAACCCCGCACGCCCAATAGTCGCCCATAGAAATTGCTGTCCATCGCTTGCGTATAGGTTTCCGCTTCTCGCCATAGTTGGTCGGCACGCTCCATATCGCCGCCGTTCAATTCGCAGCTGCACATATTCAGCAGCGCATGCGCATAGTAGTATTTCTTTTCCGTTTCTTCTAAATAATCGAGCGCACGCGTGCAATAGAGGCAGGCCAACGGATAATCTTCTTGTAGGGCGCATATATAGGCCATACACGAGTTAGCGCGTCCTCTCAGCAAGTCGTTGTTTGGGCGCAACTTGTCGCAACCGATATAGTCTGCCGCAGCAGCACATACCGTTTCTTTGTTGCGCTCATAGTTTCGCCCGCGGTAGTAGTGTGCCTTGGCAAGCATTTCGCGGGCGACCATTTTTCCCCATAAGTTGTCCATCGATTCGATGGCGGCAGTCAGCGCAGCAGTATCCTGATAGAGTTTGCGTTCCGCATCCAGACTGTCCGCCATAGCCACCGTGTGTCGTGAATCCGAATAGGGCACACACGACACAAGCATCGCAGAAAGAATAGCGGAGAAAAAGACAACAGTCCACGGAAAATAGTTCCGAAACATAGTGGTTAGTACAATAGGTTAGGTGTTTATGATAGTAGTCGGGTGCAAAGATACAACTAATTGCACACAAAAACAAATCGAATGTTGTATTTTTCACATCTATATGCTCAAAAACATACAATCTTGCTCCAATAAAACCCCTTTCCCCCATCTTCCCGAACAATTTTCCCCTTTTATTCCCCTTTTTATTCCCCTTTTTCTCCCCAAAACCCACACTCCAAACTTTTCCCATCCAAATCCCAATGCCTTTTTCCCGAAAGCCCCTTTCCCTCATTCTCTAATATCCCCACCTATTTAGAGAGACTCTTTTTTTCTCTCATTTCCTAATGGTTGCCTCCTTCCAAAAGAACTCTTTTCCACATTTCCGAATGTTCCCTACCTATTCTAAAAGCACTCTTTTCCTCTCATTTCCTAATGTTCCCCACCTATTCTAAAAGCACTCTTTTCCACATTTCCGAATGTTCCCCCACCTATTCTAAAAGCACTCTTTTCCTCATTTCCTAATGTCCCCTACCTATTCTAAAAGCACTCTTTTCCACATTTCCGAATGTTCCCCCACCTATTCTAAAAGCACTCTTTTCCTCATTTCCTAATGTCCCCTACCTATTCTAAAAGCACTCTTTTCCACATTTCCGAATGTTCCCCCACCTATTCTAAAAGCACTCTTTTCCATACCTTTCCCGAACCACTCCCGAACCAACTCTACATATATTAACAATCAACGCATACCCAATTCCCTATTTTCCCCTTCCAAAAGCCCATACACATACCTGATACCTACGATACACATACCTTGCACATACATTGCACATACATTGCACATACCTTACACCAACGATACACCTACCTTACAGATACTTTACACCCACGATCCACCTACCTTAAATATACCTTACACATACCTTAGATATGCCCTACATTTTCCCTAT
>CAVKVE010000012.1:0-2049 GCA_963659655.1 Bacteroidaceae bacterium
TATGAAGAAAATTTTTGGGATACTCGGTGTCCTTATTGCATCAATCTTTCCCGCCCATGCTGCTGACAACCTGCTCAGCAACGGCGATTTTGAAGAAGCACAAAGCAAATCCCTTTTCGGTGCAGACTTCACCGATTGGTATTTTGGTGCCGAGATAGCTATCGAGACCACCGATGTCCAACACGGCGAGAAAGCTTTCCGCACGGTCAATGTCACCACCAATCGCTCCCTTCAGCAGACCGTCGATTTGCAGAGCGAGGTCACGGGACAGGAATTTGCGCTGACCATCCACTACAAGACCCTCACGGCCAATGCGGGCGACATCTATCTCAATAGTCAGTGGAACTATGCACGCCCTCAGTCGGGCACGCCACACGATAGCGCTGTGTTGAACCAAGTGTTGCCGCTGAGCAGCGAGTGGAAAGAGCTTACTTTCCATACCACCAAGCCCCAAGATGCGACAGGTCTTACCGTCAGCATCGGCGTCAAGAAAGGCGTCAAGGTGTTGTTCGACAATTTCACGCTCACCCGCACCGAGAACACCGAGCCGTGGTTCACTGTTTTGCCGGAGAAAATCAATACCGCTCATTGCAACATCGGCGACAGCGTGCTTATGGCGTCGGTCATTGTCCGTCAGGGCAATCTCACCACCCCCGTCAGCATCGAGGTCACCGGTCTTGGTCGCAGTGCCTACAAGTTGGAGAAGAACCAAGTCACCGCAGCGCAAGACACTGTCAAACTTTGGTTTGCGCCTACCAAAATCGGCATTTTCACAGCCGCTCTTCTCGCAGAGTGCGATGAGGCACTGACCTACAACACCACCCGTACGCTCTATGGTGCCGCCACCGACTCCACCCTCCTGCCCGAAATTACTCTCTCCCCCTCGTCGTTGCCCGCTTTCACGGCTAAGGCCGGCGAGAGTGTCGAGGACACCATCACCGTCACCTCTCTCAACTGCATCGACTATGTCTATGTGTCGTGCCAGAACACGGAGATCAATGGCGCATTCCGTATCAATTCATCCCTGCTCCCTCGCAACACGGAGAGCAAATTGTGCTTCACCTTCAATCCCTCCCAAGCAGGTTCCTACTCCGCTACTATCACCTTCAGCACGCGAGGCGGCACTACTCAAACCCTGACCGTCACGGGTACGGCCACTGAGGCAGACCCCACGCCCGCCGATTGGGCAACCGATTTTGTTTGGGACACCTCCGCTCCGCTCACGCTGCTTCGTGAGAATTTCGATACCGTTTCGCACAACCGTACTCTCCGCCTGCAAGGATGGCAAAATGTAGTTTTGCAGGGTGCTCGTCCTTGGTGGGGCTATACCGACACCAATAACGACCAAGAGCGTTGTGCTAAGGCAACAGCATACATCTGGGGGCAAACCGACTCCACGCTGTATGAGATGTGGCTCGTAACGCCTGCGCTTGACTACAAGAACGCTGCAAATCAGGTCTTTACGTTCCGTGTGCGTGGCGACTATGTCCGTGACGGTCAGTCCGCCCAATTGCAGCTCTACTATATCGATGCCACCGACCCTACGGATGTGTTCCAACAGGATCTGCAAATTGAGATGCCTTCCACCGAGGACCAAGCCGGCGATTGGCTCGATTTTCAGGTCAATTTGTCGGGGCAGACCACTATCGCCGATGCTTTCTTTATGGCGTTCCGTTTCACGGGCTATAGCGGAGCAACCGGTGCCGCCACCTACCTCATTGATGATGTCTCGTGGGGACGCGACGACCTGCCATTGCTTTCGGCAGATTCCACACAGATTGTGGCCACCACGAGCCTTAATCAAAAGAAGATGATTGCCGTTTCGGTGCGTGGTACCAACCTCACCGAGCAGATTTCGTTGTCTGTCACGGGCAATAATGCAAGCAAGTTCAATGTGTTGCCCACCACGCTGCCCGCTATAGGCGGTGTTGCTGCGGTTGAGTTCCAATCCGACCAAGAGGGCGTACACGAGGCGTATCTGCGTATTCGTTCGCGCGGAGCGGTAGACCTCTATATTCCGATGGCGATTTTGGTTAAGTCGAATACAGC
>CAVKVE010000012.1:2535-29309 GCA_963659655.1 Bacteroidaceae bacterium
AAAATTGCACTACCTTTGTGGGCTCAAAGCAATGTGTAATCGATTGAAAACCCGCATACAAAACAATAAGGAGCAGATATTCTGCGATTGGCGTCGTCGCTATGTGCGGCTCACGCCTGAGGAATGGGTACGACAGAACTTCCTCCACCGTTTGGTGGGGGATTTTCTGTATCCCGCCGGTCTTATCGGTGTCGAGGTTCCCATCGAGGTCGGCGATGCCCGCAAGCGTTGCGATGCCATTGTCTACGACCGGCAGGCCCGCCCTGTGGTGTTGATTGAGTTCAAGGCCGATACCGTGCCGCTCACCCAGCGCACCCTCGACCAGGCGGTCACCTACAATCGCCGCCTGCAGGTGCCTTATCTTATTCTCCACAACGGGCCGCAAACCATTGTTGTGCAGGTGGGCGATGAGGTTCGCTACCTGCCCGCTATTCCCTCATGGGAAACCATTCTCGCAACTCATTCAGAATCAAACGAATAATAGATAACTATGGAAACCATTATCGGATTAAACGACCAGGTCGATACCGCCACCTTTTATGGCGTCAACAACCAAAATATGGTGTGCCTCAAAAACCAGCATCCGGGGGTTCGGGTGGTGGCGCGCGGCTACCAAATCAAAGTCTCCGGCGCCGAAGAAGCGGTTCATCGCTTCGAGCATAGTCTGCGCTTGTGCGAGGACTTTTGTATCAAGAATAACACGCTCAACGAGGAGCAAGTGCTTATGCTTATCCACGGCGAGCAGCCGCAGGAGTTCTTGCGCGATAATCTTATTCTGCATGGGGTCAATGGCAAATCCATTGTCGCTCGTTCCGCCAACCAGCAGGCGTTGGTCGATGCCTACGAGGACAACGATTTGCTTTTTGCAGTCGGTCCCGCCGGTAGCGGCAAGACCTATACCGCCATTGCGTTAGCCGTGCGTGCGCTCAAGAACCGTGAGGTCAAAAAGATTATTCTTTCCCGTCCGGCTGTTGAGGCAGGCGAGAAATTAGGATTTCTTCCGGGCGATATGAAGGACAAGATTGACCCCTATCTGCAGCCTTTGTACGATGCCTTGCAGGACATGATTCCGCCCGCCAAACTCAATGAATATATGGAGCGGGGAGTCATCCAGATAGCCCCGTTGGCGTTTATGCGTGGTCGCACTTTGGCGGATGCCATTGTCATTTTGGACGAGGCGCAGAACACCACTACGGCGCAGCTTAAGATGTTCCTCACCCGTTTGGGTATCAATGGTAAGATGATTGTCACGGGCGACCTCACGCAGGTCGATTTGCCGGCCAATCAGAAGTCGGGACTTCGTGATGCGATGGAGCGTTTGCACGACATTCGTGGTATTGCCATGGTGGAGTTCAATCAGAAGGACATTGTCCGCCACCCGCTAGTCAAGCACATTGTCTCCGCCTACTCCCGCAAGCAGCCATCTGACGAGCCGGCTATCGAAGGACAAACCTCTTCCCAACAATAATTCATACACATATAGTTTTAACCAATGAAAGCAAAACCATTCGTTAAATGGGTGGGCGGAAAAACGCAACTCATTGACCAACTCGAAGCTCTGCTTCCTGCTGACTTTAACCAATGGGAGAATGTTACTTACATTGAGCCTTTTGTAGGCGGAGGAGCCATGCTCTTCCATATATTGCAACACTATCCCAACATCACTACCGCTGTCATCAACGACATCAATGCAGACCTCACTACCTGCTACCGGGTTGTGCGGGACTCTCCCGATGCCTTAGTCGATTCGCTACAAGCGATACAGGCGGAGTACTATGCCCTTACGAACGAAGATGCCAAGCGTTCGTACTACTTGCAGCGCCGTGCAGAATTTAACACCAAGCCGGTTGACCCGCTGCGCAACACCACCCTATTCTTTTTTCTCAATCGCACCTGTTTCAACGGGCTTTACCGAGTGAATAAGTCGGGGCTGTTCAATGTACCATTCGGGCGTTACGAAACCCCCACTATCTGTGATCCGAATACCATTTACACCGATAGCCGCTTGCTGCAAAATGTGACTATCTTGACGGGAGACTACACCGACACACTGCCTTATGCCAAAGGCAATGCGTTCTTCTATTTCGATCCTCCTTACCGCCCGCTAAACGCTACGAGCAGTTTCAACGATTATGCCAAGGAGGCATTCAACGATGCAGCGCAACACCGCTTGAAAGAGTTCTGCGATACCATTCAGGAAGCAGGTTTCCGCTTTATGCTCAGCAACTCCGATTGTCAGGACGGCTTTTTCGATGACCTTTATTTGCAGTACCACATCGACCGTGTGTGGGCGTCGCGAAGTGTCAACGCCAATCCCGCTAAACGCGGTAAACTGACGGAACTTTTGATTCATAATTATCCAACATCTCAAGCAATATGAAAGCACATACCGATGCGCAATTCGAACTTTTCCTTTCCCAACTCAAAGCAACAAACCGTACCTTGGAGTTCTACTGCGATTTTGAGAAAATAGGCAAAAACACCGCTGATGTGGCAATTAGCCTGAATATGTTGAACTTCCTGCTCGGCAAAACCGACCTGCGCAGTGCGGTGGAGGCTTTGTGGCAACGCGACCCACATGTATTCGATGTCTTGGGCATTCTGATTGCCATACGCAACGCCCGAGAGGAACGTTTTTTAGACAATCATGGTGCGATAGCAACGCTGACGGACTTATTTAGTAGCGTGGATGGGGTGATAACATTCCTGCAACAGACCGGATTGGCACAAGTTTTCCGCAAACCCGAAATAACCAACTTAGTGGATTATGTATTCGGCGTTGAGACAGGGTTGGACAGCAATGCCCGCAAGAACCGCAGCGGCTCTATTACCGAGAAATGGGTGGCTGCGCAGTTCCGTGAGGCGGGACTTGCCTTCGAACAACAGGCGTCTTCACGCGCTTTCCCCTCCATAGAACAAGCCTTGGGTGCAGATCAAAAAGTGTTCGATTTTGTGGTTCGTACTGCCCACACCACTTATCTTGTAGAGGTGAACTTTTATTCCGGAGGCGGCTCTAAACTCAATGAGGTAGCGCGTGCCTATACCGACCTTGCGCCGAAGATAAACGCCACGCAAGGCTATGAGTTTGTATGGATTACCGATGGTGTCGGTTGGTTGCAGGCGAAGAACAAACTGCAAGAAGCCTTTGCCGCTATTCCGAGTATTTATAATTTCACCACCCTTGGCGAGTTCGTGGCTCGTTGTAAATCTAAAGGGGACTTCTATAAATAACTTGTAGCGATTTTTGGAATGTTGGATAGCAGATACTTGGTTAGAGCGAAGGAGCAATGCGGGCATTGTGACTGAGTGATAGTCAAGTAGATGCAGCCAAAAAACAAAAAGCGCACAAAAGTATTTATAGTCCCGAATTTGAATAATTTATTACTAAACGGGGAATTTATAGAAGCCCCCTAAACAATGATTCCCTCTTATTCTCGGCGCAATTTTGTTCTCTGTAAGGGCGATTGCCGCGAGCTGCTGCACGAGGTGCCCGATGGGACTATCCGTACTATTTTTGCCGACCCACCGTACTTTCTAAGTAACGGAGGCATCAGTGTGCAGAGCGGCAAGCAGGTATGCGTTGACAAAGGCGAATGGGACAAAGGCGGTACGCCTGAGTCGGTCTACCAGTTCAATAAACAATGGTTGTCGCTCTGTCGCAGCAAGTTAACCGATGACGGTACAATATGGATATCAGGCACTTACCATAATATCTTTGCTGTGGAGCGCTGTCTGCAAGAGTTGGGATACAAAGTATTGAATGTTATCACTTGGCAGAAATCCGACCCGCCCCCCAATCTCAGTTGCCGTTATTTCACTTTCTCAACCGAGTTCATCTTGTGGGCACGCAAGTACGAGAAAGTACCCCATAAGTTCAACTACGATGCCATGCGCCAAATCAATGGCGGAAAACAGATGACCGATGTATGGAAACTGCCTGCGGTGGGGAAGTGGGAAAAGACCTTCGGAAAGCACCCAACCCAGAAACCGCTGCGACTGCTCTATCGTATTATTACGGCAGCTACCGACCCCGAAGATATTGTACTTGACCCCTTTGCCGGCAGCAGTACAACGGGCATTGCTGCGAACTTGTTAGGTCGTAAATTTATCGGTTTCGAACAAGAAGAATCGTTTATCGAACTCAGTCGCCTCCGCCGTGAGGCATTGCAAGACCCCGATGTATTCAGCGATATGCTACATCGCATAATGCAACCCGACAAAGAGATTTTGCAAAGGACACACCATACCGTAACCCAAACAACCGATACGAAACCGGATTTACGATAAGGATCGTCCATAAGGACAGCACGCCCTCATTTTTCGTCCCCCCCACAATTTGTTTTGGAATTATAGAGAAAAAGTATTAACTTTGCACGCTGTTTGCATTATGTACATTTTAGCGACTCAAAAACTGCATAAAGTCGCCCAAACTGCATAAATATACACTCACAGCGTATAGCAAAGCCTCACACGAGATGAAAAAAATCGAAACCACACATATACTTTTCCCGAACCACTCCCGAACCAACTCTTTGTTTGGGGGCTGTTTTTTGGCTTTGTGCCGTTTGTTTTTTTCCGAGAAGCGCTTTGCATATTCATTGCATACCTGCATATTGTCCCTTGCCATTGCCCTGCTCACGCTATGGAGCCTCCCTACTTGCGCCGACAATCGCCCCTATTTGTGCGAATTCGGCGTGCAAGCCGGCTGCGGCTACTATGTAGGCGACGCCACGACGCACATTTTCAACCACCCTCGTGAGGCCTACGGTGCCCATTTCCGCTACAAGTTCGACCAGCGATGGGCGCTACAGGTCAAAGGGCTCACCCAGCGAATTGCCGGCCCGGACTACGATGACCAACGCCAACGCAAATACGACAGCAACGGGAAATCCATCCTGTGGCAGAACAACCTCATCAATGTCGATGCTATGGCGGAGTTCAATTTCTTCCGATTCGGTGCCAAGACCTACGACCGGCGCGTCAAGCCCATCACTCCGTATATCTTTCTCGGAGCGGGTGTTGCGCTCTACGGCAATGGGCAGAACGCTTTCAGCAATGTAGCATTTTACATTCCCTGCGGTTTGGGTATGAAGTGGAAATTCTCCGACCGTTTTGGCCTGAATCTTGCATGGCAACATAATATCTATATGGCTGATAATCTGGAAGGTGTAGCGATTTTGGACAATGCGTACCATCTCAATGGGAGCAACCTCCTGAATTTCGATGTCACCTCTCAGCTCACTCTCGGCATAGTTTTTGAGTTTGCCAAAGAGAAAAAAGTTTGTCGCACTTGTCGCTATTGAAAAAGTTCGGCACTCACCTATATGGCCACCCACAACGAAGACCACTGCTATATGACCTATAAAGAGCAAATAGACCCCGCCCGCATGCCCCGCCATATTGCCATCATAATGGATGGTAACGGCCGTTGGGCAAAGCGACAAGGGCTCGCACGCATGTTTGGGCACCAACAGGGCGTTCAAACGGTACACAATATCACCACCGCTGCGGCAGAGTTGGGGATCGAATATCTCACGCTCTACACGTTCTCTACCGAGAATTGGAATCGTCCGAAGGAGGAAGTGGATGCCTTGATGAGCTTGTTGGTGGATACCATCGTCAAGGAGACGCCCACGCTGATGCAGAACAATGTGCGCCTGCTTACCATCGGCGACACTTCCCGTTTGCCGGAGGAGGCTCGCCGGAAGTTCGAGCAGTGCATGCGTGATACAAGCAAGAACACGGGGCTTTCAATGGTCATCGCGCTCAGCTACTCCGCGCGGTGGGAGATCACCCACGCCATGCAGAACGCAGTGCGTATGGCTTTGGCGGGTGGTGTGCGTACGGAGGACATCACAGAGGAGTTTGTTTCCTCTTGTATGACCACACGCAATATGCCCGACCCCGACCTGCTCATCCGCACCAGCGGAGAGCTTCGTATAAGCAATTTCTTACTATGGCAAATAGCCTATTCAGAGCTGTATTTTACCGACTGTCTGTGGCCTGATTTTACTGTAGAGGAGTTCTATAAAGCAATCGTAGATTATCAACATCGTGAAAGAAGATTTGGCAAGACCGGTGAACAAGTTCGTTAATATCTTGATATTATTGCTGCTTTGCGGTGCGGTGGCTATGGCGCAAGCTATGGCGGCCGATAGTGCGTCGTTGGCGTTAGCGACCGACAGCGCAAGCATTGCCCCCGCAGACAGCGTTCAAAAAGCAGAAAGTGCGCAGACAGCAGACAGCGTTCAAACAACCGCAGAAATACAGGCGTCAGATAGTGCAAAAATTACAGCATTTCCCGAAGCAGCCCCGAAGGAAGACGCTGCTCCGGAGATAGAATACTCCTACCAGCGCAAGACCTACGAGATAGCCGGCATCGAGGTCACCGGAGCCGACAGCTACGAAGACTTCGTGCTGATTGGTTTCTCCGGCTTGGCTGTCGGCGACAAGATTGAGATTCCGGGCGACCAAATCACGAAGGCCATCAAGCGTTTCTGGAAACAAGGCCTTTTCTCGGATGTTAAGATTAAGGCAAAAAAGATTGAGGGGCAGAAAGTATGGCTGCAGATTGCGCTTAAGCAGCGTCCTCGTGTGTCCGATGTCGCGTATAGCGGACTCAAGAAAAGCGAGCGGGAGGATGTTGAGGTCAAGGTAGGTATCCGCAACGGCAGCCAGATGACGCCAAACCTCTCCGACCACGCCAAGACGGTGATCAAGAAGTACTTAGCGGAGAAGGGTTTCCACAATGCGGAGGTGCAGGTGTTGCAGTTCAACGACCAAGACCACCCCGGCTATGTCAAGGTAGCCATCAATGTGGATAAAAAGGCCAAGACCAAGGTTGGCAAGATTTATATCACGGGCAACGAGGCTCTGACGCACACGCAGATCAACAAGGCGATGAAGAAGACCAATGATAACAATATCATTAACCTCTTCCGCACCAAGAAGTTTGTCACCGAGGAGTACGAGAAAGACAAGATTGCCGTCATCGAGAAGTACAACGAGATAGGCTATCGGGATGCCTACATCGTGGCGGACAGCGTTGTGCCGAATCCGGAGGATCCCACGCGCGTGGATGTTTATATGACTATCAGCGAAGGCGGCAAGTACTATGTGCGCAATATCAACTGGGTGGGCAACACCGTTTATCCCTACGAGTTGCTGAACGCCACCTTAGGTATCAAAAAAGGTGACACCTATAACCTCAAGGTGCTTAATGAGCGCCTGCAGAGTGACGACGATGCCGTGTCGAAGCTCTATACCGACCGCGGCTACTTGTTCTTCAATGTCGAGCCGGTCGAGGTCAATGTAGAAAACGACAGTATCGACTTCGAGATGCGTATGTACGAGGGCAAGCCCGCCACCATCAATCAGATCAATATCACGGGTAACACGCGCGTCTACGAGCATGTTGTTCGCCGTGAGTTGTATACCAAGCCCGGTCAGCTCTACTCGCAGTCCGACATCATGCGTTCCTTGCGTGAGTTGGCGCAGATGGGCCATTTCGACCAGGAGAAACTCGTTCCGGATATTCAGCCAAACCCGGAGGAGGGAACGGTGGACATCACCTACCAGCTCGAAACCAAGTCTTCCGACCAGATAGAGTTCTCGCTCGGTTGGGGTGCTACCGGTCTGGTCGGCAGCCTCGGTTTGAAGTTCACCAACTTCGCTATTCAGAACCTTTTCAACAAGAAATCCTATCGTATCGTGCCGCAGGGCGAGGGACAAACTTTCTCCATCAATGCCCGCACCAACGGTATCTACTATACTTCCGCCAGTATCTCTTTCTTGGAGCCTTGGTTGGGCGGCAAGCGTCCTAACTCGCTGAGTGCCAGCATCTATTTTGCTTCTCAGACCGGTTATTCCGATCGTTACTACAAGGCGTACCAAAATCTCTACAACACCTATTCCAGCTACTACTATAGCTATGGCAACTCCGACTACTACCAGCAATTGCAGGAGTCGGAGGCGGATAAGGACAAATATCTGCGTACCTTTGGTGTCAGCCTCGGTTACGGTAAGCGTCTTCGTTGGCCGGACGACTACTTCACTTTCTATGGCGAGTTGAGTTACCAAATGTATATGATGAAGGACTGGCCGTACCTGCTTATTTCCAATGGTACGAGCCACAACCTCTCGCTCAACTTGCAGCTCTCGCGTTCCAGTATCGACAACCCTATCTATACCCGTCGAGGCTCGCAATTCACTTTGGGTCTGAAGATTACGCCGCCGTATTCGCTCATCAACAAGAAGGACTATTCGCAGATGACCACCTCCGAGCGCTACCACCTCATCGAGTACCACAAGTGGAAGTTCTCCGGCAAGGTTTTCACCCCGCTGTCTAAGGACTCCAAACTTGTGCTGATGACCCGTGCCGAGTTCGGTTATTTGGGACATTATAATAAGTACGCCAAGTCGCCGTTCGAGAGTTTCTATATGGGTGGTGATGGTATGTCCAGCTACACCAGCTATTCCACCGACTATGTGGCGATGCGTGGTTACTCATCGGGTTCGCTCACGCCGTACGATGCCACCACGGGTCGTAACATGGGTTATGTCTATAATAAGTTCACCATGGAGTTGCGCTACCCGATTGCTCTCGAGCAGAGTGCCACGATTTGGGCATTGGCTTTCGTGGAGGCGGGTAACTGTTTCTCCGATATTTCCAAGTACAATCCGTTCGATCTGAAGCGTAGTGCGGGTCTCGGTGTGCGTATCTACTTGCCGATGTTCGGTCTGCTCGGTATCGACTGGGGCTGGGGCTTCGACAAGATTAACGGCTCCGACCAGTACGGCAAGAGTCAGTTCCACTTCGTTCTCGGTCAAGAGCTCTAATCCTTATTTTCCCGAACCACTCCCGAACCAACTTCTTTACAGAGCATGAGAAAAACCCTATTATATATTGCCTTTGCAGCCGCATCGCTGCTGTCTGTCCCCGCTTGGGCGGCTAAGGAGCAATCCATCGCCTACATCGACATGGCGTATATCTTGAAGAACCTGCCGCAATACGAGTCCGCCAACGAGCAACTCACCATGATTAGCAAGCGTTGGCAGAAGGAGATTGACGCCAAAAGCCAAGAGGCGCGTGTGTTGGCGACCAACTACCAAACCGAGCAGATTTTCCTCTCCGATGAGATGAAACGCCGCCGCGAGGAGGAGATTGTCGCCAAGGAGCAGGAGGTGCTTGAGCTGAAGCGCAAGTACTTCGGGCAGGACGGCGAGCTCTACAAGAAGCAGGAGGCGCTCATCAAGCCGATTCAGGATGAGATTTATGCCGCCATTCAGGAGTTGGCGAACGAGAAACATATTGATGTGGTCAAAGACCGCTCGGCTGACCCCGCTTTGATTTATATGTCGAGCAAACTCGATGTATCGGACCAAGTCCTGCAAAAGCTCGGCGCCAAATAGGCAGCGCCACTTTCCCATTCGATAAAACAAACCATTCTAACCCAATCGATTAGAAATTAATTATTTACACAATGAAAAAAATACTTTTAGCCGTTGCTTTGGCGTTGCCTCTCTTCGCCTCAGCACAGAAATTCGGACACATCAACACCCAAGAACTCTTTGCGCAGATGCCCGAGGTAAACACCGTCAAACTCAAGATGGATACCGTTCAGAGCCAATACGAGACCATGCTCTCTTCCATGCAAGAGGAATTGCAGAAAAAGTATCAGGACTATCAGGCGCAAGAGGCTACCATGACCGAAACCATGAAGCAGATGCGTCAGCAGGAGTTCCAAGACCTGCAACAGCGCCTGCAGCAGTTCTACCAGACCGCAGAGCAGGACATCCAGAAGAAACAGCAAGAGTTGCTTGCTCCGGTGCATGAGCGTATGACGAAAGCCATCCAAGCCGTAGGCGAGAAAGAGGGTTACACCTATATCTTCGACTCCGCTGCTATGGTTTATATTGCCCCGGACGCAATTGATGCTATGCCGGCCGTAAAGAAGGAACTCGGCATTAAGTAATCCACAAGCACAATGCATGGCTGTTCGTGACGACACGCCACCATTATGCATTGTGCATCGTGTATGGACCTATGGCAGACGGTTATTTGGAGACCCACTATGCAGAGTATGAGAAGCGTAAGGCGGCTTGGCTGAAGAAGAAAAAGCACCTTTCGCCCCATCGCCCCACCCCTCCCCGCAATCCCCTGCAGGAAGAGGACGAAGCATTATAAAAATCCGCACAAAGCATTATAAGTTCTACGAGAACGAGGAAGTTCTACAAGAACGAGGAAGTTCTACAAGAACGAGGAAGTTCTACGAGAACGATGCATTATAAGTTCGGATGAAACATTATTGATTCAGACAAGGAATTATAAATTATTGTTTCGTAGTATAGTGACACTTAAAATTTGTTTATGACAGTACTATCACTCCCGAACCACTCCCGAACCATCTCCATAATACTTCAATCATTTTTAATAGGTTTCATCCCCATTTCAAACCGGATTTGAANCGGATTTGAACCCTATTCAAGCAAAAATAGAACGCAATAAATCCTAATCTCGTGGTAGAAAAACTACAAAAGACCCTGCGTGACTCCGCAGTTGCGCGTTGGACGGTGCTTATTTTGGTCGCATCGATGATGTTCTTTGCCTACATGTTTGTAGACATTTTGTCGCCTTTGGCATCCTTGTTGGACAAATCATACAATTGGGATCAAGGCATATTCGGCACCTACGCTGCCGGTGAGTACCTGCTCAATGTCTTTGGATTCCTGATACTCGCCGGTATCATCCTCGATAAGATGGGCGTGCGCTTTACGGGTACGCTCTCGGCAAGCCTAATGGTCATCGGTGCCGCTATCAAGTATATAGGCTTGAGCGATTGGTTCGATGCCAACCATGTATCGTGGCTCAACTCGTGGTGGACGGCAATGCCCGGCTCAGCGAAGTTAGCGATGTTCGGCTTTATGATATTCGGCTGCGGTTGCGAGATGGCAGGTACTACGGTGAGCAAGATTCTCGCCAAGTGGTTTAAGGGCAAGGAGATGGCTCTCGCTATGGGGCTTGAGATGTCCATCGCCCGTATCGGTGTCTTTGCCGCCATGCTCTTCTCGCCGATGATTAGCGAGGCGTTTGCGATAGACGGCACCAACTCGGTCGTAGCCCCGCTTCTTTTCTCCGCCCTACTTCTCGTAGTCGGACTTATCAACTTCTTGGTCTTCACCGTAATGGACAGCAAGTTCGATAAGCAACTCGTTGCCATTGGTGAGGCTACGGCAGAGAAAGACCCCGAGGATGAGTTCCATATCTCCGACTTGGGCAAGATATTCCAGTCCAAGATGTTCTGGATTATCGCTATCCTCTGCGTGTTGTACTATTCGGCTATCTTCCCCTTCCAACGCTTTGCCACCAATTTCTTGGAGGAGACACTCCAAATCTCGAACGCTGAGGCGGCGGGGCTATTCAAGTGGTTCCCTATCCTGGCGATGGTGCTGACCCCGTTCCTCGGTGCGTTTATCGACAACAAAGGCAAGGGCGCATCGATGATGATGATAGGTGCGCTGATTATGATTGTCTGCCACTGCATCTTTGCCTTTGTGTTGCCCGCTTTCCCGAGTAAGACATTGGCACTCATAACCATACTTGTCTTGGGCGTCAGTTTCTCGCTCGTGCCTGCATCAATGTGGCCCTCTGTGCCAAAGATTATCGATGAGAAGGTGCTGGGCTCGGCGTACTGTCTGATATTTTGGGTGCAGAACATCGGGCTCTGCCTTGTGCCGCTGCTCATCGGCAAACTGCGTGTGGCTACGGGCGGTTATCTTGTGCCGATGATGGTCTTTGCAGGCTTTGGCGTTATTGCCTTTATGTTCTCGCTGCTCTTAAAGATCGAAGACAAGAAGAAAGGCTATGGATTGGAACTTCCTAATAAGCAATAAGGACTCGCTCTCTGTGAGTACGGATACACGCAATCTGCCGGCAGATTGCGTGTACTTTGCGTTGCGTGGCGATACATTCGACGGCAATCGCTTTGCTGCTCAGGCGCTCGAGCAGGGGGCACAGATAGCTGTCGTATCTGACGAAAGCGTCTACGACCAATTAGTCAAAGACTACGGCGAAAGCCGAGCCTATCTCGTTGCTCCCTCTTTGCGGGGGCGAGGCGGGGTTGTGGCTCTGCAAGACCTGGCGCGGGCATGGCGGCGCGAGTTAGGGCTGCCTATCATCGGCGTTACGGGCACGAACGGAAAGACTACGACCAAAGAACTGACAGCGGCGGTGCTCTCCACACGCTATCGGATTCACTATACGCAGGGCAACCTCAACAACTCTATCGGTGTGCCGCTCACGCTGCTGCAGATCACACGCTGCCACGAGTTGGCTATCGTGGAGATGGGGGCAAGCCACCCAGGCGATATACGAGAATTGGTGGAGGTGGCAGAGCCGAATTACGGACTGATTACCAATGTCGGGCGGGCGCACCTGCAGGGCTTCGGCTCGTTCGAGGGGGTACAGCGCACCAAACAGGAACTATATGACTATATCGTGGCACACGGGGGAACAGTATTCCGCAATGCGGATAACCCGTATCTCCAAGCGATGTATGCGGATGCAGTGGCAAAGGCCGAGAGCAACGATAAGGGAGCAATAGGGGCGGTAAGCGCTAAGACAAGACTCATTGAGTATCACACGGGTGCGATGCCTGCGGGAACCCATCTCGTGGGGGACTACAATGCGGAGAATGTATCGGCGGCATTGGCGGTAGGCGAGGCGTTTGGCGTGTCGCAAGAGCAGGGACTCGAGGCGATTCGGGCGTATATCCCGTCCAACAACCGCTCACAACTCGTGCATTCCGAGCGGGGAAACACCATCGTGGTGGATGCCTACAATGCGAATCCGACCTCGATGCAAGCGGCAATCAATGCGTTCAAAGGCGATACCTATATACTGGGGGGCATGCGGGAATTAGGCGAATACAGCCATCTCGAGCACCAAAATATAGTCAATATGCTGGCGGAGCGTAGGGCGGAGCGGGTGCTGCTGGTGGGCGACGAGTATGCGGACACGACGGCTCCCTACCCCATTCTGCATGATGTGACGGAGCTGATAGCATACCTACAGCAGCATCCATTGCAGGGAAGTACGGTGCTACTCAAGGGCTCTCGGGGCAATCAATTAGAGAAAGCACTGCCTTTCCTATAGAGAATGTAGGGAAGCGTTGCGGCGAATATAGGAACTATGGGCGGAAAAATTAGGGGTTTTTAAGCAATTTCCTTGGGACTTATATGGGTCTGCGAGGGGGGATCGCTGGCGTCGGAAAAGAGTTGGTTCGGGAGTGGTTCGGGAACACATCAAACAAGCAAAGAAAAAAACTAGGGAAAAAGAAAATCAGCATAACAACTCGGACTAAAAAAATGATAAAACAAACTATAAGAGTTTGGGGTTCAATTTATTTAGTTCCTATAATGAAACAAATTCATTAGTTCAACTAATCAAACAAGTTCATTAGTTCTTATAATGAATTCATTAGTTCTTATAATGGAATAAGTTCATTGATTGAACTAATAAGACAAGTCATTGACACAAAGAACAATAAATTATTGATTCGGAGATTATGAAAAAGCCGGTGGTAATTTCGATTATCGTGGTGCTGGCACTGGGGATCGCGGCACTGCTGTTCCTCAATCTGCATCAGAAAAAACAAATGGATGCCATTGTCGAACAAATGGAATATGAGAAATCGGAACTCGAAGACGAGTACGAAGACCTCGCCCTGCAATTCGACGGATACCAACAAATGGACATCAAAAACGACTCGCTGCAGGAACGACTCGCCCAAGAACAACAGCGGGTGCAAGACCTGCTCGAGGAACTAAGAATCACCAAGGTGACCAACGCCCGCCGCATTGCGGAACTGAAAAAAGAACTCGCTACGGTGCGTGCCGTGATGAAAGACTATGTACGCCAAATAGACTCGCTCAACGCCACGAATCAGCGCCTCACGGTGGAGAATCAGCAATACCGCCAAGAAAATCAGCAAGTGAAGCAGCAGAACACGCAACTGACCACCATGAACACCAAACTGACGGAGACCGTCAGCCGTGCCTCGATGCTGGAAGTGTCCGCCTGCACCATGGTGACGCTCAACAAGCACGACCACAAGACCCGCCTCGTGAGCCAAATTCGGAAACTGCAATTCAACTACACCATCGCAAAAAATATCACCTGCGAACCCGGACTGAAAATGCTCTACGTGCGGCTGATTGACCCGAACGGCAACCTGCTCGGCGAGGAAAACAACCTGCTATTCCACTTCGAAAACGAAGACATTCCCTACTCGGTGGCGCAAGAGTTTGAGTACGCCGGCGAGGAATATCAAGGGACTATCTATTGGCCACTCAGCGACGAGCCGCAGACGGGGCTGTACAACGCAGACTTCTTTGCAGACGGCAATCTGATTGGCTCGATACCGTTCTCCATCAAAAAATAAATGCACATCGCCCAAAAGCCAACCGGTTTTTGGGCGATTTCTTTCCCCTATAAACACTCCTGATGCTGCCATTTCTCACTCGCCATCGGCTCCACACGCGCCTCACTGCGGCGTGCATATTGGCGTGCATATTGGGCTGCCCGCTCCGTGTCTTGGGGGACACCTACCCGCTGACGGAGGACATCATCGGCGACATCTACGAATACCTGACGGAAACGGCGGCGGTGGATTACGAAGAACTGCAGGAGGACCTGATGGACGCTGCGGCGAATCCCGTGAATCTGAACACCGCCACAGCGGCCGACCTCGAACGGCTACGGTTCTTGACCGACCAACAAGTGGATGCAATTCTGCTCTATGTCTATGAACACCCGATGCAGGATGTGGCAGAACTGCAGCTCATTCCAAGCCTCGAGGACTACACCATCCGTGACCTGCGAGCCTTTGTCTATGTAGCGCCCGCAGAGGCAGACAACCGACTGAATATCAAAGAGGTATTCCGATCGGGACGCCATGAACTGACGCTACGGCTCGACACCCGCAACATAGAAAACTACACGAACGACCCCGTCTTTGTGCAGACCCGCTACCGCTTTCGGTACTTCAACCGAGTGCAATTCGGACTGACGCTGAAACGACCTGCGGGCGGCAAGGCGAGC
This sequence comes from Bacteroidaceae bacterium, assembly GCA_963659655.1. Lineage (GTDB taxonomy): Bacteria > Bacteroidota > Bacteroidia > Bacteroidales > Paludibacteraceae > Colicola. Next base: position 17,636 of record CAVKVE010000012.1, read on the forward strand.
GAAATGCACTACGGCGGATTTATTCAACTGAACGACATCGGCTGCTTCCGCACTATAGTGGCAGGCGATTTTCAGGCCTCGTTCGGGCAGGGACTCGTACTCGCCAATGCGTTTCACACGGGGCGCACCGCCTACATTATGGCGGTCGGCAACTCGGAGGATGGACTGCGCAAATTCGGCGGGACAGAAGGGAGCAGTCTGCACGGCATCGGAGCAACGGCTGCGTTTGGCAAAGGAAAACTGAAGACCGAAGTGTCGGCACTCTACTCGCTACAACTGCCGTCCGACACGATGCGGCATCATGTATTGGGGGCAAACCTGACCATGCGCTACAAACGACTGAAGTGGGGGCTGACAGCGATCGAAAATCTCTACTCGGACACCTTGCGTCCCTATCGGGACATGGCCTACAATGCGCACTACTTCCGAGGCACGCGACAAGCCGTCATGGGGCTGAACATGCGCTACAACTACGGGCTGTTTGACTTATTCGGAGAGGTGGCGGCAGCACAAAACACACAATGGGGCATCGGGGCGGTGGTCGGCAGCCGTATCATGCCAACACAGGGCATCGGGATAGTGCTGCTCTATCGCTACTATTCACCGTGGTTCGACAACACCTTAGGCTATGCCTACAGCGAGACCTCTCGCATCAACGATGAGAACGGCGGCTATATCGGATTGGAAATCACACGATTGCAGCATTGGCGATGGTCGCTGTCGGGCGATGTGTTTCGCTTCGCAGGAGTGAAATACGGCATCCCCTACAGCCCCTCGTGGGGCTACGATGCCATTGCCGAGACTGCCTACACGCCCAACGAACCATGGCAGATGGTGCTGCGACTGCGGGCACGAGAGAAAGCGAAACGAGGTACCTACTCGGCTCGCTATCGGTTCGACTGGGGCGACGGACACTGGCGGCTGCGCACACAGGCAGAAGCGAATCTTGTGGCGGAAAGTCAGCAAAGCCTATCGTGGGGACTGAGCGTATATCAAGATATTCAGTACGCCTTTGCAAAGGTGCCGCTCACGCTGCAAATGCGACTGCAGGGCTTTGACACACGGAACTGGAACAACCGTATCTACACCTACGAGAACGATGTGTTATACGGCTATGCGAACACCTTTGTCTATGGACAAGGGGGACGGGCGTACCTCAACCTGCGATGGCAGATCATCCGACAATTAGGACTCTACCTGCGCCTGTCGGAAACGGTATATTGCCGAAATTGGGTATCAGAACACTCGCTCACAGCTGCCACGCGGACAGATATTCATCTGCTGCTACGGGCCACACTGTGAGAAATGATGAGGGGCAGCTATACTTTCTATGGGCGGAGGGAGGAGAGGAGGACACGGATGACCTCGTCCTTGCGGTGAGTAAGGTAGGCGGCACAATCGGCATCGGTGCAATTCAGAATATCTTTGTACAACGGCTTCGATATGAAACTGAACGCCGTGAGCGAAACCATATTCAAGACAATGTCCTGCGGCGTTGTCCGGACAATACGACCTGCCGCTATCTCCTCCCCGACACGCTGCTCCAACTGCGTATAGACCTCGAAATAAGCAGGGTCGTGCAGAAAATTATCTCGGATAAATGCCCGACGCGCAGGGTTGTTAATCAACTCGTTGAGAATAAAATACGGCAAGTTCGGGTTCTCGGTCAGGAAATCGAAATAGAACGACACGCAATGGCGAATCAATGCCTCAAGAGGCATATTCTCGGCAAAACTCTGCTTAATGGCATCCAACACACAGCGGGTCTGCGCAATGAAAATCTGCCGAAAAAGGTTCTCCTTAGTACGATAGTAGTAATGCACCAACGCCTGATTACACCCCGCAAGGCGGGCAATATCGGTAGTGGATGTACCTGCAAACCCATGCTCGAAAAATAGTTGTTTGGCAGCCTCTAAAATACGCTGCTCCATAGTGTCTTGTGTCATAGTGGGAAAGGGTTAAGGGGACTTCATACCCCGTTTTATATTTTTTGTTTACTACCGATGCGACAAATCGCTTCCGTATAGTTGTAAATAGTTGATATGTATAAGTGTTTCCGATTTGAGATAAATGTTTCCTCTATTTTTCGCAAGCATAGCGAGCAGGAGATTTCCTATGCCGCAAGCGGCAAGAAAAATGGAAGAAAATCAGGAACAAAGATAGAAAATGATATGCATTGCAACAGTAGTATTTTCTGATTTGAGATGAATGTTTTCCTCTATTTTTCGTGAGCATAGCGAGCAGGAGGTTTCCTATGCCGCAAGCGGCAAGAAAAAAGGGAAAAAATAGGAATAATATAGACACAACCATAGAACGAAATACATTGCAACAGTAGTATTTTCTGATTTGAAATGAATGTTTTCCTCTATTTTTCGTGAGCATAGCGAGCAGGAGGTTTCCTATGCCGCAAGCGGCAAGAAAAATGGAAAAAAAATCAGGAACAAATATAAAACGGTTACTAATCGTTCAACAAAAAATGGAGTCGGTTATAGACATTTGCCTCGGAGGTACCCGAATCGAAATCGAGGAAAAGCAACGAGAGATTGGGGTAACGGTCCTTCAAGCGGCGCTCTATACCCTTGGAAATAATATGATTGGCTATACAGCCGAAGGGCTGCACGGACACGACCTTACGCACCCCACTCTCTGCCAAATCGCAAATCTCCCCCGGCAAGAACCACCCCTCGCCAAAGTCCGCCGCCGGACTGATAACCGACCGAGAGAGTTCCTGAATACGGAAAATATCGGTAAAAGGACGATAGAACGGGAACGGACGGCACAGGTCGTCGTAGGTGTGCGCCACCCGCTCGATGAGCGAATGGCCTAAGTCGGTGAGCCACAAGGGCGTCGACTCGCTCTTGATATGATACCTGCGGTTGAGGTGGGCATTGGGCATAGAGGTCGAGAAAAAGCCCGTGAGCGCAGGCGGAACGACCTCCACCCCCTGCTCGATAAGGCGGGCTACCACCGACTTGTTGCTAAACGAGTTGTACTTAACAAAAATCTCGCCCACCAAGCCGACTACCGGCACCTGCTTGTCGGTATCTATCGCCAAGGCAAACTCCGCTGCCGCCTGCGCTATCAAGCGGTGCAGACCCTTGTAGTCACGAGCCGCCACAAACGGCTGGGCAGCAGCAATATAATGGTCGTACAAACAGCGAGCAGCGCCCTGCTCCCGCTCACGAGGGGCGGAAGGATAGTAGAGTTTCGCCAACGCATCGGCATAGTACATCGCCTCAAGCGTGGGGCGGGCAATCTTGCGCCATGGTATCTCAAAGCCCGGCTGCGCATTACCCAAACTCTTGCCCGTAGCCACCGAAATGACCGGTACATCGGCAAAACCCGCTGCCACCATGGCGTTCTTGATAAGCGAATAGTAGTTGGAGGCACGGCACTGCCCACCCGTCTGCGTGATAGCCACCGCCGTATTGCGCAAGTCGTACTTGCCCGAACGGAGCGCACGCAGAATGCTGCCGATGACAATGGTGGCGGGATAGCAGATGTCGTTGTTCGCCGAACGCAACCCCTCCTCTGCGTCCAATTGACAGCCCATAGGCAATGGCTCGACCCGATAACCAATCATGCCGAACAGCGTGGGAATAAACTCGGTATATCCCTCCGCAAAATACGGAGCAAGAATAGTGCGGCGGCGGTCTTCTTTCTCGAAGGTCTTGGTCGTCCAAGGCTGCGTGCTTACCGACACCGGCGCATGGAGCGGAAGAGAAGCCGACTGCACACTCTCCACCAACGACCGCACCCGCAAGCGCAGACTGCCGATATTGTTGACATCGTCTATCTTCAAGACGGTCAGGTTCTTATGGAAACGGCGCAAGATACCCCGCACCTCGTCCAAAATAAACGCATCGGGACCGCAGCCAAAGGAAGTGAGTTCGACGATATGCAGGCGGGAATAGGTACTCTCGCCCACCATATAGGCTGCCTTGAAGATACGATTGGGGTACGCCCACTGACAGAGCGCATTGAGATGACCATAGACGCCCTGCCCTGCATGGGCAGCCACATTCTCCGTGATGACATCCACGCCCATAGCGGCAATGGCGTCAGCAATCTTATGCTGAATGAGCGGGTCGATATGATAGGGACGAGCCGCCAACAAGATGACCATACGCCCTGCCTGCTCTGCCTCGTGCAACACCTGCAGTCCCCGCTGCTCGAGGCGATCGAGATAGGACTGCTGCGCACGGAGTGCCTCCGTAACGGCATGGTCGATAGTCGGGGTATCCACCCCCAACGAGGAGAGATAGTCCTGCAGGCTACGACGCAAAAGACGCTCATCACGGAACGAGATAATCGGCGCATCGAGCGGAATACCATAGTTCTGCTCCGGATTGATACTGCTGCGCAGGACATCGGAATAGCCGCTCACAACGGGACAATTGAAGGAGTTCTTCGCCGCTGCATCTTCCTGCCGCTCGAAAACCACCCACGGATAGAAAATACGGTCGACCCGACGGGCAATCAAATCCATGACATGACCGTGCATCAACTTGGCAGGAAAACAGATATTGTCCGCCATAATGGTACGAATACCCTGCTCGTAGAGCCGGCTGCTCGACCCACGCGACAAGACCACCCGCATACCGCACAACGAAAACAGCGTATGCCAAAACGGATAGTTCTCGTAGATACCCAAACCACGGGGAATACCGATCATAAGCCCCGTTGCCGGCGTAGGTACGACGGGCGTGAAGAGCATTTTGTACTTCTCGGCAAACATATTCACACCCCGCTCGGTATGCTCTTTCTCGTTGGCATAGACCCGCTCACAGTTGTTGCCCGAATAGTAGGTACGCCCGTTTTGGAACTCAAAGCAGCGCACCTGACAATGGTTCTCGCAACCCGGACAAACCTCCGTATGGTCACGGAACGAGTTGGACTCGACCAATTCACTTAGTTTCATGACTCGTAGCATTTGTTAAACTATACAACGCAGCGCCGTACGCTCCCATTAACTCGGGGCAGGGCGCAATGCTGACCCGGCAATCAGTCAATAACTCCAACGCCCGCACCACGGAACGATTGTTGAATGTACCGCCCTGCACCACGATATGGTCGCCTAACTCACGGATATTCTGCAACTTAAGCACCTTATAGAGGCAGTTCTTGATCACCGAATAAGAGAAACCTGCGGCAATGTCCTCCACACTTGCGCCATCACGCATTGCCTGCTTGACCTTACTATTCATAAAGACCGTACAGCGTGTACCAAGGTCGTAGGGGTGCGGCGCAAGCGTGGCTTTCTCGGCAAACTCACTGACCGAATAGCCCAACTGCTGCGCAAAAGTCATGATAAACGAGCCGCAACCCGAAGAGCAGGCTTCGTTGATTTCGATACGCCGAATCGACCCATTCTCAACAAAAATAGCCTTCATATCCTGCCCACCTATATCCAACACGAAACTCACCTCCGGACAGAGATGACGAGCCGCCATAAAATGCGCCATTGTCTCCACAATACCATGCTCTATACCAAAAGCGGTGCGCAGCAGATTCTCCCCATAGCCCGTGGCACAACTGCTCACGATATTTACCTCGCCCACCGTTTGGTACATCTGGCGGATACCCTCGGCGAAGGTTTGGAACGAGTTGCCGTTGTTGTAGCGGTAGTCGCTATAGACTATCTCCGCTTGGGGATTGAGCAACACAATCTTGGTGGTGGTACTGCCCGAATCGACACCCAACGCATAAGACTGCTTCGGGTCTACCTGCGCCCGACGGATCTGCAACCCATTCTGTTTCCGACTAAGCCATGCCGCATATTCCGACTCGCTATGGAAAAGCGGGGGCAGCGAAGAGGTAGGCACCACTACGCCTTCCGCCTTATCGAACAGATGAAGCACCTCGGCGAGGGACATATGCGTACCCCCGTTACGCTCCGCCAACAGTGCCGTACCGATAGCGGGAATGAACTGCGTATGCTCCGGCACGACACAATCCGCAGGCTGCAGCCCCATGGCCGCCACCAAATGACGGCGCAACTCGGGTATATACGCAAAAGGCCCGCCGCAGAGCAAGACACGCGGGAGCATATCGGTACCATGCGCCAACGCGCTGACCACCTGCAGGGAAACGGCATTGAGCATCGAAGCCGCTATGTCCTCCTTAGGCACACCACGGCTGATAAGATTCTGAATATCTGTCTTGGAGAACACCCCACAGCGAGAGGCAATGGGATAAGTGGTAGTGGCTCGCTCGGCAAGGGCATTCAAGTCCGCCGTCTCCACTCCCAAAAGGATAGCCGTCTGGTCGATAAACGCTCCCGTGCCGCCCGCACAGTTGCCGTTCATACGCATATCCGGCACACGACCCGGCTCGAAGAAAATCATCTTGGAATCCTCGCCGCCTATATCGACGAGGGTATGCACATCGGGATACAGCCTGCGCACCACCTCGGCGGCGGCAATGACCTCCTGACAGAAACGCACACCCGTGCGCTCGGCATAGCCCATACCCACCGAACCCGTGATAGCGACCACAAAATCGGCATCGGCAGCACTGCGCACTGCGTTATCGGACCTGTCGGCTATATGGGTATCCAACAAACCCTTGTCCGCAAAAACATCGGACAGCATAGATTGCAACATCTGCCGCCCAACCGCAGCCGGAGCGGCATTGTGGCGGCGATAGTCGGTCGCCAACACACAATGATCTGCATCAAGCAATGCCGCCTTGATGGTGGTCGAACCGATATCAATACCTAAGAAATAGTTCTTTTTCATAAGAAATAGTTCTTTTTCGTACCCTACTCAACGGACTATGCACGCACGCCAAAGGCGTATCCCCGGATAGTCCCTCGGAATTCTAAGTGTTGTGTTTAATAGGTTTATTAAACACAACACAAAAGTACTCTATATCCTTGAGCGGGGCAAATAAAGAGTAAGTACGGATAACTACTTTAGAAATATGGAATAGAATATGGTCAATGCAATCCGAATAGAGGTACATAGAAGGCTAACGATACGACCATGAGGGCAAAAAAAGAGGCCGCTCCCAATGGAAGCGGTCTCTCTAAAAGATACTTGTGATGAGATACTCGTTGTGAGTATATCGGTTGGAGTATTAAGCTATTCCGAAGTCAATCGAGGATGGATTAGATAGCCTCGATGAACTTAACGATAGCGTCACGGTCAGCCTTATCGAGCTCACGGAACTTCTCAACCGATTTGCGTGCATCCGACTCGGGGCTACCATGCCACATGATGGCCTCAAGCGTATTACGAGCACGGCAGTCGTGCAGACGATCTTCGGCACCCGTGCAGAGCTTGGACAAGCCACGACCCCACAACGGAGTGGTACGGCACCAACCGGTACGGATGTCGTTCTGCATGCAAAGCTTGTGCTGTACGAGGTCGGAATACGGCCAAATCTTCTGATTCGGGAAACGAGGCATATCCCCATCCACGAAGTGGTTAGCCGGGTCTTGGAGCTTGTCCTCGCCCGTTGTCCACGAAGGACGGTGGCAAGCGGCACAACCAATCTCGGTGAAGAGTTGCTTACCACGCTGAATCTCGGCATCATCCAAATTACGAGCAGCAGGAACCGCCAAACCACGATGCCAAATCATAAGTTGCTTAAACTCGAGGTCGGTCATCTCGACAGGCAGGTCTTTCGCCATCAAGTAGTTGTAGATGTCTTGCTCTACATTGCCCGTGTTGTACTTGGAATATGCCTCATCGCTCTTTGCCAGCTCGGCAATCCATGCGGGGAACTCTGCCTGTACATCGGCATCCTTGGAAGCAACCGTAGCATAGTCGGCAGTCATATAGTGGAAACGACGGTCGGAACGAGTAACATTGGTGATGTTCCAGATAGCGTTTGCACCGGCTGCGTCCATCAACGGACCACGCGACATAGCATAGGTGAAACGACGCACATAAGGGGTGCCGTCGCCGCCTTGCGTGGTGTTCTTGTAGTAAGCACTTGCCGTCCAGTTGCCGCCCGTGAACCATGCAGATTTCCAGTTTTTGATATAGCCCTTGTTGTATGCCTGCTCCTCGAGCGCCCACTGCGCCGTGATAGAATCGTCGGGGATAGCATCAATCAAGCCCGTACCATAGATACCAATAGTGGATTCGAGGCGAATACCTACCTGGTCTACCGTCAGCTCCGTGCCGGCTTGACCATTGACGGTCGCCTTAAGAGGCACATAATAAGCACTCTCCGGAATAGTTACTTCGGGGTAGATAAGGGAATAGGGCTCACCATCGGGGAATTGGTTGCCCCACTCGTCGGTGTAGTCTTTCCAATCGATAACGATTTGTTTCTCATCGATAGGCGCCTTGAACGGACCATAGGCGAGGGTCTGCGGCATACCCGTCAGCGAAGAGAGGTAGTTGCACTGACCATCCACATTCTCGTAAAGCACCAACAGATAGCCGTTGCCGACATTCTTGGCGTTGTACTCGGTCTGACGCTTGCCGTGACCATACGCAGGGTGGCAATAGAGGCAGCCCGGACGAACCGCCAAAGGACCTAAGCCACGGAAAGCACCCGTGACATTCTCATTGAAATCACGCTCAAAAAGCGCCTCACCCACCTGAAAATCGTAGCTCATTCCGGCATTATCCACAGCGGGAGCCGGCTGCTGGTAGGCATAAGCCGTTGCGTTGAACACAGTTCCTAACTTACCACCGGAATAGTACTCCTCAGAATACTCTTTGTCGGGGTCAATAGTTGGCTTCTTGGAAGGGTCATCGTTATGACAAGCCATAAGGCTGCATCCCATCAGAGCCAATAAAAGATATTGATTTTTCATATACTTAGAATTATATTCTTTTTGCGGACAAAGCACTATGCCTATTTTGGCATAGTGCATTGTCAGGTTTTACACTATTGGGAAATGATTACTTCTCAGAATAGTTGTTGATTTGGTCTTCCAACTTTTTGAGCTCATCATCCAATGTACCCAGAGCCACCATAGCGTCACCGGCCGATTGATCCTCGTAGTTGAGCACGAACGGCTTCTTCATGGAGTTGATCTTATCGAGTGCATTCTCAAGCGCAGCCACTACAACAGCGGTTTGATCCTTGAGGGCATCATTGTCTTGGGTAAGAGCAATAAGCGAACCCTCTTCCGGAGTAGTAGCACCCAGACCGCCATAGATAGCGTGTTGGCACGAAAGGATGTTGTCGTAGAAGTCCTGAATCGAGTTGTAAGCGTGCGGGCTCTCGATGTACTTGGTATCAGCACCCCCGTGAGCCGAACCGATCTTCATCTCGTTTACCTCACCGATGATGTCACGAGCACCCTCGATGATAGTGGTCACAGCCACCTTACCGCTATAAGCCTTGAAAGCCTCGCCGAAATTACGCTCCGGCTCCCATTCCTCTTCGTCGAGAATAGCCTGCTCTGCCTCAGAGATTTCGCCGCCCCATGCGCTAACCAACTTGATGGAAGCCAACTGCAGGTCGGCACCTACAGCCTTGATGAAATAGACCTCTTTGTCGGTCAAGTCTGCTGCAGCACGCTGCTTACCGTCACGGAAGATGATGTACTCCAATGCGTGGAATCCGGTCAAGTTTTGTGTGTATTTGATGCTCTCGATCAAGATTTCTGCATCGTCCTCATTATTAACAGGGTCCAACTTGTTCATCAAAGCATTGAAAGTAACCTCGTTGAACGGCCATGTATCGATGTGCGGGTCGATACCATAGGTCGTAGCAGGACCAAAGAGGAAGGCCTCTGACCACTCCCAATACTGACGAGCCGACTTCCATAAAATACATACCTCGCCCAGATTCGCATCGGTACGATCCGTATCAAATTTCTCGATAGTCTCGTTCAGCGCACGGCTGGCATCAGCCAAACCACGATAGGTAGGAACGACTACCTTGTCAACATACTGAATACGAGTGATTTCCTCGAACGACTTCTCCAACGCCGTCTTAGCTGCGTCATCGGGAGTGTTGTTGTCGGGGTTGCAGGCAGTAAATGAAAGAGCTGCCATCGCTACCATAGAGATAGCCAAAAATTTGTTTGTTTTCATCTTATGTAAGAATGTATTTATGTGTAAATTCCCTTTATAACTCGAACCAACCGCAATAGGCGATACTCAGCGAGATACTCGGCTCGTCGTTGTAGGGCGAATTGAGGAAACGCTTGGAATACTCCGCCTTGACGACCACCTCCGGAATAGGATAGTAGTTCAAGCCGGCGGCAATGCGGTGCTTCTCGGTGTAGCCGTACGAAGTCTTGTAGTATTTGCTCTCGAACATCGGGTCGTAATACTCGTAGCGCACAAACGGAATCAACTGTTGGCGTTTCTGGTGCAGCGACGGGATGTAGTAGAAAATATCGTACCCCACCTCGATACCGCCACAGAAAGCGGCATCCGCCATCGGCTGACCCTTGCGGGGCGAACCATCCTGCTGGTTGTGCTTCGGCAGCGAATTGAACAACTTCGACATAGCACGAGCGTCCGAAAGATGGGCGTAATCGACATTGCCACGCATGATAACGCCATACTTTTTCCACGCAAAATCGAACGCTGCAATAGCAAGCGTACCCTTGATAGAGTCGTTGCGGGAGTTGTAGCGCGACACATACTGGGTGTTGCGGAAGGTATTGCCTACATAGCCGCTCAACGAAAGGCGCAGACCGGCAGGTTTGATCGTATTGTCAATACGGGCCGCAAAGGCATAGCCATTGGCAATTTTGAATTCGTACGGCGAAGTAGCACCATAGTACACGAAATTCTCAGCACTGAAACGCTCGGCATCCAATCCGGAAAGGAACTGAGCCTCGTAGCCCAACTGATAGTTCTGAGTGTCGTAAGTACCCAACAATTCGATACCCACTTGGTGCCATGTGCAAGGGAATAGCGTATTTTCGCCCTCCGGACGGTAGGAAGTAAAGAACTCCGTCGGCATGTGATGCGCATTGGTAGCACCCACCGGCACGATAATCTCACCCGCACGAACTTTCAGCCACGGGAAGAACTCTTTCTGAATCCAGAATTGCTCCAAAGCAACCTCACCACCCTTTTCGGTCTCGGCTTCGTATTCGCCGGCCTCATCCGGGTCTATCTCTACGGCCGACTCCGTGCCGCCATGTTCGAACTCTATCTCCGAGCCGAACGACCAGCCGTGTCCGAAATCGTAGCCTAAATTGACCACCACATGCGGGAGGTCGAACTGTCCGTTACTCTTGTCGGAAGCATGTCCGGTAGGGTCGCTATACCGATTGAAATGGTCGGAATAGAAATTGCGGGTCATCACTGCCTCGCCATAACCACCGACAGTTAAACGATGTGTACGAGGTGCCTCTGCCGGTTCTACTTGTTTTGCACCGGCACTCGCCATTTGTTGGGACTGCTCCGCAGCCGGCTGAACCGATGTGTTAGCCGCCTGCTGTGCCTGTTCCAAACGCTCAATGCGCTGCATCAAGGCCTGCAAATCGGCCTGAGATACACGAATGGAGTCGTCGGCACATACAGCAACGACCCCCATCGCACACAAAAGAAATGAAACAATATATCTTTTCATACTAATACCTAATATACATCGTTTGCGATTGATTTACTAATGTTTGCCTTGTTTCTGCACCTCCGCCACCCAAACGAAATCCAGGAGAAAAACGCCGGACCTCAGAGGTGCCAGAACAAGACATTGTACAATTCAATAAACCTTCTTTCAAAAAACGATGCAAAGGTAC
>CAVKVE010000012.1:29665-34766 GCA_963659655.1 Bacteroidaceae bacterium
CCGTAGCCGTTATGCGCATTGTTCGGAATATCCGACAAGATGAGTTGCACTTTCTCCGGATTCTCTACCACCTCGGTAATCTGCTGCAGCGTATGCTTACAGAACGACTTGTTGGTCTGCATACAACGAATAACATACAAGCACATATCCGATTGATTGATAAGCGTATAGGCATCCGGTACAAGACCTATTGGCGAGGTATCAATCACAATATAGGCATACTGCGTACGCAAATCGGCGAGCAATTTAGTCAGCTCATCGGAGTGAATCAGCTCACCCGGATTGGGCGGAATCGTACCGGCACGCATCAGATCGAACCCTATCTTTTCGTTATGCACCAGTGTGTCCTCAATAGCACAATCTCCTACCAAATAGTTGGTAATACCCATACCCCCATCCAAACCTAACTTGGTGTGAATGTTTGGCTTACGCATATCCAAATCGATGAGCAGCGTGCGTTTTCCCGTCATGGAATAGAGCGAGGCGAGATTGGTACTTAGGAATGTTTTGCCGTCGCCCGATTCGGTTGAGGTAACCACCACCACCAGATTCTCCTTGCGCTTGACCAAGAATTCCATACGGGTTCGGATGGCCCGCATCATCTCGGCATAACTGGAACGCGGATTGTCACGCACCAGCGTCGGATTGGCGTTGTGCGTATGGCGCAGCGTACCAATCAAGCGGAACAAGTGCAGCTTCTGCACATCTCTCGGCGTACGCAACTTGTTGTTGAACAACTCGCTCAATATAATCAAGACAAACGGCACCAAAAAACCGATAGCCAAATAGGTCATCATCGTCTTGCGCTTTGCCTTCGAATTGACAACAGCTGTCGTACGAGCCTTATCCAGCACCGAATTATCGGGAGTGTTGCTTGCCTTCTGGATCTCTGCCTCGGCTCGTTTCTGCAAGAAGAAAGTGTAGTAGTTGTCATCAATACGATAATTACGCTCAATAGCTACCATTTGCAGCTCCTTAGTCGGCAAATTTTGGATATCTTTCTCCACATCCGCATACCGAGTCTTCAAATCACGCTTCTCTATCTCCAACGAGGCTCGCATGCTGCTAACCACCTCATTGATAGCGGTTTTCACGTTCTCAATGTCCTTGGTATATTTGGCATAATAGACATTCTTCTCGCTCAGCTCGCCCCGCTGAATGCGGAGGTCGTTGAGCTGCTGCACCAGCGACAGCAACATCGGCTCATCCAACCCCAACGATGTAGGTGCGATGACGGCACCGCTTTCGATATTGGTTTTCAGATAGTTAGTCAAGTAGTCAAAATAAGTCTCCCGCAGACGCAACGCCATATTTTGTTGGTCATACTCCGAGACGCGACTCATCAACTGGCTGGCATAAGAACTGACATCAACAAATTTATTTTCCTGTCGAAAATTGGTCATGGCGCTCTCGCTTACCTCCAACGCATTCTGCAAATGGGAAAGTTGCTCGTTGATAAAACGAATCGAGTTGTCTGCCACCTCGTTCTTTTTCTCCAGATTTTCAAGCAGATAGATCTCCGCCAACTTATCGATAAACTCACAGTCCCGCTGTGGAGTCTCGCCCGTGAGCGACAACGCCAACACCGTACTACCACTCCCGACAAAGCTGACATTCAGACGCCCCATAAACTCGCCCACCAACGATTCTGCCGAGCGAAAACGGAAGAACATACGCCCCGAATTGACCATCTTGTCCGTGGGCATGATGACGCCCGAAAAGAGTGGCGTTTCGATATATTCGCCATAGTGCACCACTCGGTCAAACGGAAATTCCTCATCGGAAGAAGTGAGCTGCAAGGAACCATCCTGTAGGAACACAACCTGAAACATCAAGCCATAAGCCTGCGGAGAGATATACGATGTTTCCACCACAAAAGGCGTCAACCTATAGACATTGCGTGTCTTGAAACGCCCCTGCGTGATGTACTCCGTGCGCATAAACGACAGCGAATCCACCACACGGGAAATTAGGTCGTACGAGCCCAACATAATAACTTGGTTATTCAGGTTCTTGTAGCCCGCATCCACGCCAAACCCCTGCATCAGAGTCGATTGCGCACTTCCGTATGTCGAAGTCTCTTTGATAATTATCGTCCCCTGCGTATAATAGCTCGGCAGCCACTTACGATTCTTGAGCAACGCCAAACTGAACGCAATAACAATAGCGATGGCGAACAGATACCAATAGTGCAAGAACAGCATCAACCATTCTTTTATATTGAATTCGGACTGTTCTTCCTCATTGTTGAGATTCGGGTCGGGCGAAGCACCATACGCATACTGACCATTGGCATTGCCGTACGCATTGCCTTGTCCGTAGATATAGTTGCTATTGCCCGATTGGGTATATGGGTTGTTCGTTTCCATAGAGATCAGAGATGTTACTTGAGCAATAAGGTATAATTAAGCACCGTCACCAACAGCGATACCGAGCTGGTAATCAGCCCCAAAAAGCCGGTGTAACTTGCCACCTTGAAGAAGCTGTCCTTTGTCCGCGCCACATAAATCACATCGTTTGGATAGACATAGTAGTATTTGGAATCGATAATGGTATTGGTTCGAATATCAAACTCCAGCACTTCCGGTTCAGCCCCATCTCGCGGGCGGATGATACGCACATGTTTGCGGTCGCCCGAATTCATCAGGTCCCCCGACATCGCCAAGGCTTGAAAGATATTGAGCTTCTCCTTATATACATAATACTCCCCCGAACCGATATCTCCAATAATGGTGAAGGACTTATTGTATAGTGCCAGTTTCACATCCGCATCCGGAATTATCTCACGAAAAGCCGCTCGCACCGTATCTTGCGCCTCCTCTACCGTAAGCCCCGCAATATGAATCGGCTTCAAGAACGGAATATCTATGGTACCGTCGGAATAGACCCGATACGAATTGGCATACTGCCCCGATGCATTCCCATTGTTTTGTGAGATCGCTTTCGACAAGGTCTCATCCATAGTGATGAGTCGATAGATAATCTCATCGTTCACACGAATGCGATACGGCACATACTCCGCACTGTCATAAACCGGCAGCTTGTTCGACTGTGTCGGCTCCTGCAACAAGCCGATAGAGCGATGCGTATAGCAGCCCGTCAGCGACAGGAAGAATAGGAGGAGCCACAAAATATTCATCTTTCGTTTCATACGCATCCCCCTATTTTGTTTTCTCCACTGCATTAATACCCAGCTGAACCAGCGAATAGACAAACACACCAAACGAGATGGTGGATGCCACCACGCTGACCGCCGTCGCCGCCGAGTTGATACCAAACTGATAGCCGCCTATCTTGCGTATATAGATAATATCATTCGGCTCTACATAATAGAACTCCGAATTGATAATATCTTTCGAGCGCACATCAAATGTCTTGATAACCGTTTTCCCGTCCTTTTCCCGCACCAACTTAATCTGCGAGCGGTCGCCAAACTCTCCGATATTACCGGCCATCGCCAGTGCCTCAAAAATGGTCATCTTTTCTTTGTTGATGGCATATCGCCCGCTCTGCATACCGATAATCGAAAACGAACGCTGCACGATATTAACCTCTACGGAGATCGTTTGATAGCCCGGCAGCTCTTTGAGGAGGGTACTCAACTGTTCCTCCAATCGAAATTTCACCTCTCGGGTAGTAAGCCCGAGCACCTGTATCTTGCCTATCGTCGGAAAATCGATATTGCCCTCATCATCCACCAAATAGGTATACAAATCGTAGCTGCCCGAAGAGCTGTTGCCTATCTGCGAACGCATATTGGAGTTGCTCATCCCCGAATTGTACATCTGCGATATTTTCTCGTCGAGCGAATAGACATAGACACACAGCCGATCCCCTTTCCGCAACTCGTAGTCCTCAAAGCTCAGCGTGTCTGTATAATGCGGGATACGACGGTCGGGCTCTTGCATATAGTTCACCTTTCGTGAGGTCACACACGAAGGCAACCACAGCAGCGCACACAGAAGCCCGGTCCAACAATATGCCCAATGAAAGCGTTTCAACATATCCCAATTAGTACAATTCTCAAATGACATCCATACCATTTAGCGTTTTTCATCCCAACCAAACGGATGCTTTGCCAACGGCAGCTTGGCCAACGGATGGTAATCGCCCACCAAGCCAATGGGTTCTGCGTGGCGTATTTGGCTTACTATCTCAATGCACGGACGAGCCTCCGCAATTCGGAATCCTTCTCCGGACAGAATATGCCGATAGCTCTCTGTATGCAACTCGGTAAAGCCTTGACTGAATTCAAATTCTTCGCCATCAATACTCAGCGTACGATAGGTGCGTTTTTCGCCCTGCACGGCATTGGGAGGCAAGCAATCTCCATTGATACTCAAAAAATAGCGCACCCGAGCCTGTTTCAGTTCCAGATAGCCGGCCACGCGGTCAAAAGACATCACATGTACAATGTTTTTCTCCACCGGTCCGAAAATCCACTGCAGCATATCGTAGAAATGGACCCCGATATTCGTAGCGATACCGCCCGACTTATGCACATCGCCTTTCCAAGAGCTGTAATACCATTTGCCTCGGCTCGTGATATAGGTCAAATCCACATCATACACCTTGTCCTTCGGCCCATTTTTCACCTTGTCACGCAGTGCTTTTATCTTATCGTGCAAACGGAGTTGCAGTATTGTATAGGCCTGATGCCCTGTTTCCTGCTCCATTTCCAGCAGGTTGTCAATATTATATGGATTAAGCACCAAGGGTTTCTCGCAAATCACATTGCACCCCAAACGCAGACCATAACGGATGAACGCATCGTGCGTATAGTTCGGCGTACAGATCGATACCCACGACAAAGGATTATCAGTGCGCATCTGTTTCGAGCAGAAGCGGTCGAACTGCTCATTTTCCGTAAAGAAGGAGCAATCCGGGAAGCTGGCATCCAATCGTCCCACCGAATCGAAACGGTCGTAAGCGACCATTAGGTTATTCCCCGTGTCGGCAATAGCCTTGATATGGCGGGGAGCGATATAGCCGGCGGCGCCAATGAGTGCGAAATTCAATTTCTTATCCATATATTTTCAATAAGCGTGCAAAGTTACATAAAAAAATGCACCTGTACAAGCACAAAACCACACAAAATACA